>JANQFN010000619.1 GCA_028277825.1 Desulfarculaceae bacterium | reverse complement strand
CTTTAACACCAAGGCCAAGCTCTACACGGTCATAAGCGCCTTTGACCCCCGCGAGGTGATCGTGATCGGGTTCGTCGAAGTCGACGCCGAGAACTTTGCTCAGACCCTGGCCATCGACGTGAAAGAGCGCCTGGATCACTCCCTGGACGAGGTGATCGAGCCGGAGATCGAGCGCAGCTTCGGGGTGCTGGTGGCTGAGGACGACTTCTCGGCCGAAGGGGCCATTGCATATCAACCTCCCGCCATCGACGGCCAAGAGACCGACCTGGCCGAGGTCATGGCCAGCCTGGAGGCGGTCGCCGGGGCGGTGCAACAGGCGGCAGCGAGGCGGGACGCGGCTAAACAATAACCAGAAAAAACAATTTCTCAGAACGGCAACACACTAAATTTACTATAGAAAAATTAAATTAGCACTTGACAAAGCATAGGTTTTCTTTTATTCTGTATAAGCCTGGAAGGGGGGCAATATGCGAAAAAGCAGCGCGCTCGGGTTCGGCAAAGACATGGCTCCCGAAACACCGAGAGAGCTAATCAAAAACATACTAGCATTTTTAAATCCGGATAAAGGTCTTCCAGATAGCCAAACGGAAATTCATTTATTTTTTTTCAATTTAAAAAATAAATATCCGAAATTAATGTCAAAAATATTTTTTACCGACGATCCAAACTATCCCTTCTCGCAAGAAGTTGACCAAGTATTAATAAACTTACAAGACAGCTCTTTTCTCGCCAGACCAAATCCAGCGCTAAATAAATACGTTGTCAAATTTGATTCACAAAAAAGAATAAAAAAATTATCGCACGGAGAAAAGCATTTTTACGAAAACGTGGCAAAAGATTTACAAAAATTTTTAGAAAATTAAAGCGATAAGGTACTTTTTATGAGGGGGGTTAACAACCAACTCGGCTCGATACTTAAGTCTCTTCTTCCCAATAACTTTTCTCCAGTAATCTCTGATAAAGTTATACATGACCCTCTTTGGGGCTCTCGCCTTTTTTATAAGTGGGAGGTTGCCCTAATAGATACATTATTACTCCAAAGGCTCCGCCAGATTACACAACTCGGCACAGCATATCTAACATATCCTTCTGCTGTTCATACTAGATTTTCACATAGTTTAGGGGTTGCCATACTTGCAGGGCGTTTAATCACCAGGATAAGAGAACGACAAAGAATTCAAAAAAAAGAAGAAATTCACATATCCGAAAAAGATATTTATACTGTAAGAATAGCTGGACTTTTGCATGACATCGGACATTGTTTTTTTTCACATTGCAGCGAAGCTTTTACAAAAGAGTCACTAAAAGACGAACAAGAAAAACTTGGAATTCAAAGTGCTAGCCCTCATGAAGCTCTAGCTTATTTGATTATTACCAATGAATATTTCACTAACTTTTGGAAACAAAATGTGGTGCCATTGTTTTCAAAAAAAACAGATGCACCAAACCTAAGCCACATTGCTAGCATAGTTGTTAAAAAAACCATTTCAAAACAAAAAAGGTATCTGACCGATATTATTTCAGGACCATTCGATGTGGACAAGTTGGAATATTTGTACAGAGATGCAAGAATGGCTGGCCTTGAGATATCTTATGATATTGAGAGATATTTATATAAAATTAAAGTGGTTAAACAAAAAGACGGGAATGTACGCTTGGCTATGGATTTTGCAGGATTAAGGGCGATTGAACAAATAATATTTAGCAAGTTGATGTTATTTTCATTTGTATATCACCACCAAAAAGTATTAGCTGCTGACTGTTTAATTCAAGACCTACTTTATGAATTGCTTCACGGTAAAAGAAAAAAGAAAGATATCAAAGCAAAAACACCAATAGAATTCTTGAGATATACAGAATATGAACTCTTGGGTCGCGTCGTGAAGGGACCCAGTAAAAAATTTGATGAAATAAAAGAACTGGTGCTTTCTAGAAAGCTACCAAAAAGATGCTTTGTTCTTAATAGTGAGTTCGTGATAAACTTAGATAAAGATGAAGAAGTGGAAGATAGTTGGGAAAGGCTTAAGGATGACTTTCAAGATATTAATGGAAGGCAATTAAAAATTAGGAAAGAAATCGCAAAAAAATTGAAAGTGGGTTTAAAGAATCAAAAAATAACAGAGAAGAATGTTTATATTAATATGCCGATAATACCTACTATGCGAGAAGCGACCTTCGGAAATATATTAACGCCAAACAAAAAAATTGAAGCTGTCGGTAAGTACGTAGACATTAGGAAATGGCTTGACCTATACGAATTAAAAAAATATAGAGGCTATATCTTCGTTAGTGAAGAAATTAGGGACGAGGCGCAGGACTTGATTGAGGAGTACTTATATAGTAAATATAATTTGAAATTCAAAGAAAATGCAAAAATAGAGGCAAATATAAAAACCTAAATATCCAACTCCCTCACCTCTAACGCATTCTCCACAATAAAGTCCCGCCTTGGCTCCACCTGATCCCCCATCAGGGTGGTGAACAGGTCGTCGGCGGTGAGGAAATTCTCCACCTTTACCTGCAAGAGGGTGCGCTTCTCCGGGTCCATGGTGGTCTCCCACAACTGGTCCGGGTTCATCTCGCCCAGGCCCTTGTAGCGCTGCAGGTTCAGGCCCTTTGAGCCGGCCTCCAACAGGCTGGTCATCAGGGCGCCAGCGTCGGCGATGGAGGTGTCGTCGCCGTTTTTGCTGAGCGTGTAGGGGCCAACCTCGCTGCCGGCCAGTTGCTCGGCCAGGCGGAAGAGCTGGGCATAGTCCGCGCTGGATATGAGGCCCCAGGAGATGACCATGGATTGCGAGGCCTCGCCGGGCAGGGTCAGGGCCAGTTCAAACAGGCTGTGCTCCTCGTCTTCGCTGATGCCGTCGATGATCATGCCCTGCTCGGCCAGGAAGGAGGAAAGCTCCTCGATCTTGTCGCGCTCGCTGAACACCGCCCGGGTGTGCAGCTTGGCCTTGAGTAGCGCCTGCAAGACCGGCAGAGGGTAGCCCCGGCGGCCCAGGCGCTCGGCGGCCTCCAGATAGGCGCTGATGTTCTCCATGTGCTTGACCAGGCGCTGGCCCGAGAGCTTGAGTCCGGTGGCGTCCACCTTGAGCTTCAGCTCCTGGCAGGCCCGCTCCAAGAGCACCGCGCGCATGCCGGCCTCGTCCTTGAGGTAGGTCTCCTTTTTGCCGATCACCACCCTATACAGCGGCGGCTGGGCGATGAAGAGGTTGCCGGCGTCCACCAGGTCCTTCATTTGGCGGAAGAAGAAGGTGAGCAGCAGGGTGCGGATGTGGCTGCCGTCCACATCGGCGTCGGTCATGATCACGATCTTGTGGTAGCGGAGCTTGTCCAGATTGAATTCCTCGGGCCCCACCCCGGTGCCCAGGGCGGTGATCATGGTGCGGATCTCGGCGTTTTCCAGCATCTTGTGGAAGCGGGCTTTCTCCACGTTGAGGATCTTGCCCTTCAGCGGCAGGATGGCCTGGAAGCGGCGGTCGCGCGCCTGCTTGGCGCTGCCTCCGGCGCTGTCGCCCTCCACCAGGAAAAGCTCGCTGGCCGCCGGGTCGCGCTCGGAGCAGTCGGCCAGCTTGCCGGGCAGGGAGTTCTCCGAAAGCACCCCCTTGCGCCTGACCAGTTCGCGGGCCTTTCTGGCCGCCTCCCGGGCCTTGGCTGCCTCGGTGATCTTCCTGACGATCTTCTTGGCCACCGGCGGGTTCTCTTCCAGATAGGCCCCCAACTGCTCGTTGACTATCTGTTCCACCAGGCCCTTGACCTCGGAGTTGCCCAGCTTCATTTTGGTCTGGCCCTCGAACTGGGGCTGGGGGATCTTGACGCTGATCACCGAGAACAGGCCCTCGCGCACGTCGTCGCCGGTGGGCATCTTCTTGATCTTGGGGAAGTTGGCCCCCACGTAGGAGTTGATGGTGCGGGTCAGGGCCGCCTTGAAGCCGGTGAGGTGGGTGCCGCCTTCTCTGGTGTTGATGTTGTTGGCAAAGGAAAAGATGCGTTCGGAATAGGCGTCGGTGTAGCGGAGCGCGATCTCCACCTGCACCAAGTCCTTTTCGCCGGAGAAATACACCGGCTTTTTGTGGAGCGGCATGGATTTGCGGCTCATGTAGTCCACGAATTCGGCGATGCCGCCCTTGTAGAAGAAGGTCTTTTCCTTTTCAGTGCGCTCGTCGATCAGGGTGATCTTGAGCCCCTGGTTTAAAAAGGCCAACTCGCGCATGCGCCCGGCCAGGGTGTCGAAGTTGTAGTCCGTGGTCTCGAAGATGTCCGGATCGGCCTTGAAGGTGATCTTGGTGCCGTGGGAGCGCTTGGCCTTGCCCACCACCTTGAGCTTGCCGGTGGGCTGGCCCAGCTTGTAGGACTGGGTGTAGACCTTGCCCTCGCGGCGCACCTCCACCTCCAGCCAGGAGGACAGCGCGTTGACCACGCTGACGCCCACGCCGTGCAGGCCGCCGGCCACCTTGTAGGCCTTGTCGTCGAACTTACCGCCGGCGTGCAGCTTGGTCATCACCACCTGTACGGCGGGGATGCCCTCGCCCTGGTGCACGTCCACCGGGATGCCCCGGCCGTCGTCCACCACGCTCACCGAATCGTCGGGGTGGATGGTGACCGTGACCTGCTTGCAGAAGCCGGCCATGGCCTCGTCCACCGAGTTGTCCACCACCTCGTAAACCAGGTGATGCAGCCCGTCGGGGCCGGTGGAGCCGATGTACATTGCCGGGCGTTTGCGCACCGCGGCCAGGCCCTCCAGGACCTTGATCTCAGAGGCGTTGTAGTCGTTTTTTTTCTTGGGCATCCAGTCCCCTTTTCCGAGCAAAAAATCCGCTGACTTATTATGCCCTAAACGCTGAAATTTGCAAGTAATTTCTCTGAAAAAGCAGGGGAAAAGCAAGGACTGTAAGCCCTGGATTAGAGGGGTTAAAACCGAAGGGGTTTCACTAAACGGGCGGCGACATCTTAAAGCAAATACTTTATCAAGGGTTCAGTGCACCATTTCTGCGTGCGAGGCGGTTTCGGGATGGGGTGCCGGGATGACAAATACCAGGCGCGTACAGGTGTCCAGCGACTGCCGCCCGGGAGGCTTTTGGGGGGTGATTTTTCAGGCCGAGATTGCTTCGTCGCAAGGCTCCTCGCAATGACACTAGGTTTTGGTTTGAAAGGAAGTGTCATTGCGAGGAGCGGCCTCTTGGCCGCGACGCGGCAATCTCTGCTTGAAAGAGATGTCTGCGCCCAAACCTAATGGTTGCCTGATAGAAGGGCCGGGCCCCGACAAGGGGCCTCGCCTTACAAACCGCTTAGGAATTCCAGCACCGTTTGGTTGGCCGCCTCCGGCTGCTCCACCAGGATCTGGTGGGCGGCATGGGGGATCAGGACCAGCCGGGCCTGGGGGATCAGACGGGCCTGGGGGATCAGACGGGCCAGCATCTGGTCATTGGCCGGCGGGATCAGACGGTCGTCCTCGCCGGCCATGACCAAGGTGGGGTTGTTGAGCCCGGGCAGGCGGCCGCAGACCGCGAACCCCTCGATGGCGGCCCACTGGCGCCTGAGCACCTCTAGGGAGGCGCCATAGGCCGCGGTGCGCTTCTCGTGGCGCTGGATCACCTCACGCGGCGTGGCGGGTGACCACTCCAGGGCGGTGAAGTCCGGGGTCGGCTGGCCTGAGGGATGAAAGAACTCTTCCAACAGAGCGGCTATCTCCTGGTCCGGCAGCACCTGCCCCTCTCAGCCGCAATGGCTGGCGCAGCCGGACGACCGGCCTTCGTGAAATATTCGGGCTAGACCTCCACCTTGGCCAGGAAATCCAGGATGGCCTGGTTGCAGGCCTGGGGTTGCTCGATCAGCACCTGGTGGCCGCCGCCTTCGATCACCACCAGTTCCGCGTCCGGGATGCGGGAAGCCAGGTTTTCCGAGTTGACCGGCGGGATCAGGGCGTCCTGGTCGCCGGTGAGGACCAGGGTGGGGGCGCTGAGCGAAGGCAGCCACTCCCAGGAGGAAAAGCCCTGCACCGCACTGAACTGGCGTATCATCACCTCGGCCGGCACCTCGAAACGGGCCCCGACTTCGTAGTAGGGTTCCAGGACATCGGGCCGGTTCGCCAGGGTGGCCGGGGCGAACAGGGCCGTAGCCGCCTCGGCCATTGCCTCCTCGCTGCCGGTGGCGATGAGCCGGGCGAAGATGTCGATGATCTCCGGGGCCGCCGGCACCACCTGCTCGCCCCCGGGGTGGGTGGCGCACAGCACCAGGCCCGCCATCCGCTCGGGATAGGTCAGGGCGAACTCCTGGGCCACCATGCCGCCCAGGGACAGGCCCAGGACGTGGGCCCGCTCCAGACCCAGGGTGTCCAGCAGGCCGGCCAGGTCGGCGGCCAGGTCTTTCATGGAGAACTCGCCGCCGGGGTCCCCGCTCCTGGCTATGGCTCGGTTGTCGAAGATCACCACCCGGTAAGAGGGCGCAAAGGCGGGCACCTGCATGTACCAGTTGTCCGCGGTGCTGCCCACTCCCCGGATCAGGACCAGGGGGAAGCCCTCGCCGTGCACCTCGTAATAGAGTTCGAATCCGTCAACTTTCGCGTGTGGCATGGAAATTCGCTCCGCTATGGTGCCGGGCTACAGCCCAGCCAGAAACTCCAGAATCGCCCGGTTGCAGGCCTCGGGTTCTTCCACCAGGAGCCGGTGGCCGCAGTCCGGGATGATGGCCAGCCGGGCGCCGGGAATGCGCTGGGCCAGGACGTCGCTGTTGGCCGGCGGCGCTATGCGGTCCTGGTCGCCGGTGATCACCAGGGTGGGGGCGGCGATTTGGGGCAGGCGCTGGAAGGCCGAATAGCTGGCCGTGGCCTCCCGCTGGCGCTTGAGGGTCTCGGCCTTCACCGGGTGCTCCGCCG
>JANQFN010000617.1 GCA_028277825.1 Desulfarculaceae bacterium | reverse complement strand
CCGGCCTGCCCGCGCCCTCCCCCGCCCCGGAGTCGCCCGGCTCCGAGGTCTGGACCCGGGCGCTCACCTGGCGCAAAGCCGGCCTGCCCGCTTTGGGCGTGGTGGCCCTGGCCTTGGCCGCCTGGGAGCGCGAGGGCCCGCCCGGGCCCCGCAACCTCTCGGGCCGCATCCTGGCCGTGGGCCTGGCCCGGGGCCTGGGCCTGGCGCCGGCGGGTTTTTTCTTTTTGGGGCCCTTTTTGCGCCGCGCCGTCCGCCCCGGCGGACTGGCCGAACTGTACGGGCCCTTGCGCGCCGGCGAGGGCTGGCGCCCCTGGCTGGAGGCCTTTTTGGCGGCGGCGGCGGCCTCGGCCGGCCGCGCCCTGGAGCTGGGCCTGGCCCTCAATCAACTGCTGGAAAAGAGCCGCAAGCCGGTCCGGGTCCTCAAGGCACCGCGTCATCCCCTGGCCCTTTTGGACCTGTTGGCGGTCAGAGGGGTGTTGGGTCTGCCCACGGTGGCCGCCGAACTCAAGGTCACCCACCGCACCGCCGGGCTATTGATGGGCAAGCTGACCGGCCTGGGTCTGGCCGCCGAACTCACCGGCAACAAGCGGGGCCGGCGTTTTGCCTGCCCTCCGCTGATGAAGATGCTGGTGCTTTAAGGCCGCCGGCCTGATAGTGCAAACCCCTTGGGAGGGGCGTCATGATTTGGGCAACAATGATGATTTCACTGCTCGCCGCCCTATTCTGTCCGGCGCCGGCGGCTTTGGCCGCCGAAGCTGCGCCTGAGTTGACCGGGGTGCGGCAACTGGCCGGGGCCATCACCGGCCTGAAGACAAAGCTGGCCGAGCCCTCCGCTCAATTGACCTGCCGGGCCCTGGCCGCAGGCGGTGGGGAATTGGCCCGCAGCCGGGAGGCCTGGGCCCGCTCCCACCCCGATTTGATCAAGGGGGCGGCCCGGGCGGCCCGCGACACCTTGGCCGTGGCCTTCATGCAACTGAACATGGCTATCAACCAGGCGCTGATCGACATAGAGCGCCTGCAAAAAAAATCCTGCCCCCCGGGCCGGCGGGGCGCCCTGCCGGCCAAAGAGTTGGGGGCGCTGACCAAGAGACTGAAAAAGGCGGCCGATTTCTGGGGGCGCTACTGCCGGGGCCTGGCCCAGGGCTATGGACCGGAGACGATTGAGTGCCGCCCCGACGAAGTGGGCCGCTGAGGGCCGCCCGGCATCGACAACCTTGAGCACGGAGAGCAGCCGATAATGCAGAGGCAAACCTACAAGCCCAACAGCCTGGACAAACTGGGTTTCATCGTGGCCGCCATCGCCACCGTGTGTCTCATGGGCTTTGAACGCCTGATAAATTTGATGAAGTCCATGGGGCTGGGCATGCTTTTGGAGCGGCCGGTGTTGATCAGCCTGCTGGTAGCCGGGCTGCTGGTGGGCATGGTGGGCATGACCCTGTCTTTTAAGCACCACCGCCAGCCGGTGCCCCTGATCCTGCACGTGGCCGGCAGCCTGCTGCTGGTCTATTTCATCATGGTGGCGCCAAGCGTCCCCCTGGCCTGGCTGGGCCTGGTGGTGCTTTCGGTGGCCGCTTTTTGGAACTCGATCAAGGACCGGCCCGAAAGCGCTCCCCCCCAGGAGGGCTAGCCGGGCGCCGCGGTTATTTCTTGAGCTCGTTGGGGCTGCCGCTCCAACTGCAACTGAGGCAATGGATCAGGGAAAAGTCCAGGCCGGACAGATCCCGGTTGGGCTCCTTGGTGGCCACGGGAACCCCATCGCTGGTCACCCTGAAGTTGACCTTGTTTCCAAAATCGTCCTCCACCCAAAAGGTGGTGGCTCCGCACTGAGGGCATTTGAGATAGCTTTCAGGCACCTTGGCAACTCTCCTTGCAAGCGCTGGGCCGGTACTTTTCTCCCCGCCGGAAAAATCACTCACAGTGTAGGCTAAAATTATCCCCGGAGCCAGGGGATTGCGCGGGGGCCGGGTCAAGGCCGCTTGTAGCCTATTAACGGCGGTGGGTCATGCGCCAGGCGACCAACATCAAGGTCAGCCCGGAAATGGCGATCATCATGGCCAGGGTCAAATACTCCCAGGTCATCCCGAACCAGAACTGCTGGGTGGTCCAGACGAACAGCACCACCGCCCCCAGCAGCAAGCAAAGTCCCAAGATGAAGAGAAATATGGCAAAAAAAGTTGTCATGGCAGGACAACTAACCTCCGCGGGCGGACAGGCACACCGCCTACAGGGCGGCGCCGCACAAGGTCGTCATCATTTGTAATCCACTGATGTACCTTTAGTCAACTGGGAGATACTCGAAATCATTCGCAATGATGTCTTTTTCACCATTTCGTAAAGCTAATGCCTCATGTTTTTCACACCAGCTATGAGGGCTGGGGGCTTAGTCGATCAAACCCCTTTTTTGCAGACTCTTGGCCACCGCTGAGGCCAGGCCCGAGGTGAGGTCCTTCATGTCCCCGGGCTCGAAGGTGTCCGAGTCCGCCGACCAGATAAGCTTGCCGGCTGGCACCGAGTAGAGCTTGGACTCCAGCTTGACGAACTTCACGGTGCGGTAGTAGCCCCCGGGCTGACGTACGTAGCTGTAGACCGGGCCGTAATAGGTGCCAAAGGAGCCGCCGTAATAAGGCATGGGCGGGGGCATGTATTGCTTGGTCTGGGTGGTCCCCTTGTAATGGGTGACCAAGACCGCCTGCACACCGGCCTTTTCAGCCAGGGCCAGGATCGCCTTGGGGTCCTTCTCTTTGGCCTTGGGGATCAAGCGGTAGCTGGGTGTGGCGGTCACCTTGAGCTTGGCCAGGGCGGCGGCAAAGTCGTCCTCAAAGTCCTTGCGCACCTGGTCTTTTTCCGACACTCCCACCACCATGATCCTGGTCAGCTTGCCGCCGGTGTAGTCCTTGGCCACGGTCACCTTGGTCAGGCTGGTGCTGGCGCAGGCGGCCAGCAGCAGGGCTGAGGCCAGGCAGGCGGTAATCGTTAGGGTTGGTTTTTTCATGGCAAATCACCTCGCGCTAGAGACATCGGGGACGAGGGGCGGCTTTGATGGCTGTGTCCAATTATACCGGTATGCGGGATCCAGAGCGAGAGGGGGTGGTGAATCATAGAAAACGCGCTGGCCAGGGTTGACCGCCAAGGGCATGGTTGGGTAGGGTGATAAGGAATTCGATTTGGGTCGAGTTGCAACCATGGGCGGTAGTATACCTAAACTCGTCATGATAGAAGATGATACCATCTTGGAAACTGTTCAAACCTTTGTAAAATGGTAAAAAAGTAAGTTAGATATGTAATGGAATAAGTATTTACTAGGATCGTCACATTTCTCATTTTCAAGGGGGTTAGTTACGATGGCTGAAAGAATAGTTCTTTTAGGAATCACGGGGGTTTCGAAAGAAACGGCCATCGCAAATATGAGAGCCTATATCAATAGTAAATATCTCGGAATTGATTTTGAAAAAATTGATTTGAAAAAGACTTTATAATCGGGAAGAATCCTGGTTTGCGGGTTCAAGACTATTTATATGCAGATAATAAATCAAAACAGAATTATTGGCGAGAGGGATGGAACCATTTCAAGAATGTTTACAAATCCGATATTTTTAAAGAAAAAAATATCATACTCTCTATTCACGGAGTTCTTGTTGGTTCAGTCACTGGGTCTTTTTGCTCTGTAGACATTCCTAGTATAATGGATTTTAAACCAACGAAAATAATTACTTTAATTGATGATGTTTATGCTAGTTGGTACCGTACAGAAGAGCGGGCGCAGGGCATTCAATACATAGGCCAGCCTTCCTTGGAAGAATTATTGGATGCAAGAAGGTCAGAAATACTGGTCGGCGACATAATACAAAATCATATTGAGCCAACACCCCCTCACTTCATTTTGGCAACCAGACATACTGCTCGTACTCTTTTCCGCCTTTGTTTCTTGAATACATCCGATTTAGAAACAGTCTATCTATCATTTCCCATCAGTGGCCCCCGTAGGCTGCTTAACGAGGGGGATGAATCTGGTATTAATGATGTAAACGACTTCCTGCGGGAAGCAAACAATTTTGAAGAAGCACACAATAATTTTGCCTGTTTTTGTCCATTATGTATAGACGAGTTACCTTTGATTATGAAAGGCGAAGAAAGCGACGAAGGTTGGACATTTGATTTAACCTACAGGTGGGAAGTGAGGGACTTTTATTCTGAAGAAATTCTGTTGGGTGATTTTCACACAATACCAGGCATCCTAGAATTTCCGGACAAAAAAAAGATTAGGTATGTGGAAGGACTGATCAGAACGGACGTTGGGTGGCGAGATCATCGGCTTGTCAAACAGTCTAAACACCTAGTGGTTTTCAATCCAGTTTACCTGGGTCACCTTTCGGGTGGTGTTGACAGTGAAATAGATGGTAATATAATGAAACGTAAGCATTGTTTTGTTTACCAGAACCCGGAGCACGATCCACAGGGCCTTGTAAAATCTAGGTGGGTTAAAGAAGACCCCTCTATCCCTTCCCCTGGGATGAGGTATGTTACCATTTACGACAACTTGAATGAATTGTTTCAAGCCTTAGGGAGTTGGTAACCATGTGTAAGGAAGTTACATTCTTTGCAAGCAGCAGTGGTGCGGACAATACGCAAGCATTGGACATATTATCACGGTCAAAACTAACTGTCATTAATGCTGGCAACTATCCTTCGCTTGAAGAAAACGTTCGAATGCCCGCGATCTATACCGATGAGGGATCGAGATATTTTGGAGTTGAAGACATAAAATATTTTGTTGATGAGGTACTAAAATATTTGCCATAGATTATTTTCTATAAAAGCCTTAGCTGCCTAATGGGTCATCCAGGGCATTCCCATAATCAACTTCTCGGTTCCTGCCCTACTTCGTCCTGAATCAGTTATGCCGCCTGGAGTACAGATTGGTTTTGCCCACGGGCGGCATCAGCACAAGCACTGGACCACAAAGCAAATCCCCCGCCAGCATTGGCTGACGGGGGATTTTAAATTAAAACCGGCGGCGTCCTACTCTCCCACACTTGAAAAATGCAGTACCATCGGCGCTGAAGGGCTTAACTTCCGTGTTCGGGATG
>JANQFN010000406.1 GCA_028277825.1 Desulfarculaceae bacterium | reverse complement strand
TTGGCCACAAAATCCCGCCGCATTTTTTCGATGCGCTTGTGCTCGGTGATGTCGTGCAGCACGCACACCACGCCGGTCTGGCTCTTCTCGCCGGCCAGGCGCACCACGTGGGCTTCCAATTGGCGGGGCCGTGTTCCCAAGACGCTGATCTCGCGGGACACGTAGTCCCGTCCGGCGCGCACCTCCTCCAGGGCTTCTAAAAGCTCGGCGTTGCGGATTATCTCCGAGGGTAGGCGGCCCACCGGAGCCGCATCCAACTCTAGCATTTTTTTGAGCGCCCGGTTGGCCAGCAGGATGTGGCCCATCTGGTCGGTGACCAGCACACCTTCCACCATGCCCCTGAGTATGGCCTCCAGACGGTCGCGGGAGCGGGTGATGTCCTCCAGTTTGCCTTCCAGGTTGTCGGCCATCTGGTCAAAGGCCCGGCCCAGGGCGCCGATCTCATGGTGGGGATAGCGACGGAAACGCTGGGAGAGGTCACCGGCGGCGATGGCCCCGGCGGTCTTGGTGAGACGCTGCACCGGCAGGGAGATGGCGCGGGCCACCAGGTAGGCCACGCCGACTGACAACAGTACTCCCAAAAACAGGGCCCATAGCACCAGACCCCGCGTCTGGGACACCGCCTGTTGCACCTGGGACAGGGGCAGGGCCAGACGCACCACCAGCTGTTTGCCGTCAGCGGTTTTCAGGCGGGTGGCGGCGTATATCAGATCCAGGTCCAAAGTCGAGCTGTAGCGTATGGAGGAGCCGTTGCCTTCGGTCATGGCCTGGTGGATTTCAGGGCGGGTGGCGTGGTTTTCCAGGGCGGGCAGCTGGTCCAGAGGCACCTGGCTGTCGCCCAGCACCTTGCCGTCGGCGGCGATGAGGGTGATCCGAGCCCCCACCGCGCGGCCCAATTCATCGGCTTGGGCGTCGCTTTGAGCCAAGCTCAAACCAGGACGCCAGCGGTCGGAGACCAACTCTTTTAATACGTTCAATTCCGGTTTGAGTGAGATGCGGATGGTGTCCACCATCTGCTCGTTCAGGGAGCGCTCCACCAGCAGCCCCACGAAGATCAGGCTGCAGACCACCACCGCCAGGCAGCCGCCCAATATCCAAGTCTGAAAGGAGACCCCCTGCTTCACGACTCGTCCCGGAAGCGGTAACCCATGCCCCTTACGGTCTCGATGCGGTCGCTGAGATCACCCAGTTTTTTGCGCAGGCGGCGCACGTGGGTGTCCACGGTGCGGGCGTAGCCTTCGTAGGCATAGCCCCACACCCTTTCCAAAAGCATCTGGCGGGTCTGCACCCGCCCGGCGCGGGAAGCCAGATGATAGAGCAGCTTGAATTCGGTGGCGGTGAGATCCAAATCCCGGCCGCCGGCCTTGACCGAGTGGCGTTCAGGGTCGATCACCAGGTCGTCCAGCTTGAGCGGTGCGGCGGCGTCTTCCTGTTCCTGGAAGCGGCGCAGGATGGCCTGCACCCGGAGCACCAGCTCCCGCGGGCTGAAGGGTTTGGTCAGGTAATCGTCCGCCCCGATTTCAAAGCCGATGATGCGGTCGGTCTCGCTGGACAGGGCGGTGAGCATCAGCACCGGTATGTGCCGGGTGTCCTCGCCCTGTTTAAGGCGGCGGCAGACCTCCTTGCCGTCCATGCCGGGCAGCATCAGATCCAGCACCACCAAATCGGGGTGCTCGCGCCGGGCCAGGGCATGTCCCTCGCCGCCGTCGGTAGCCTTTAGCACCTTGAATCCGGCCTGCTGCAGATTGAAATCCACAACCTCCAGGATGTCTATTTCGTCTTCAACCACCAGTATTGTGGCTTGAGCCATGATTATCCTCTGCATGGTATTGAAACCAAAGCAATATTACTGGCAAAAACCTAACGCCTCCTGGGATATATGGCAAGCACGTCACAAAGTTGTCACAAGCGTTGACATCACCACCGCTACTGGTACTTTAGCACGCTACGGCTATTCCCTTCAGCGTTTAGGAGACTCTCCCTTGGCCGCCCTGGGCTCCGACATAAGGCGCCGACTGCCCAAGCCTTCGGCTCTCTTGGCCTTCTACCGGCAGGACCCCACCCGGCGCATCGCCATCAGCGTGCTCATCGGCATGGTCTCCGGTTTGGGGGCCATCGCCTTTTTCATTGCCTTGGAGTGGGCCCGCTGGTTCTGCCTGGGCTATCTGGCCGGGGCGCCGGCGCCAGAGCCGGCCGGCGAGCAGTTGGTGCATCTGGCGGTTGAGACCCCTTACCGCGCCTGGCTTCTGTTTTTAATTCCCGCCGTCGGCGGACTCATCTCCGGGCTGGTGGTCTACACCTTCGCGCCTGAGGCCGAAGGCCACGGCATGGACGCCATGATCGCCGCCTTCCACAACCTCAAGGGCATCATCCGCACCCGGGTGCCGTTCGTGAAAGCCTTCGCCTCCATCGTCACTCTGGCCACCGGCGGCTCGGCCGGCCGCGAGGGGCCCATCGCCCAGATCGGGGCCGGCTTCGGTTCCTGGGTCTCGCGTCTGTTGAAGCTCTCCACCAAGGAGCGCCGCATATTCCTTTTGGCTGGCTGCTCCGGCGGCTTGGGCGCCATCTTCCGGGCCCCTCTGGGCGCGGCCATCACCAGCGTGGAGGTTTTATACCGCGAAGACT
>JANQFN010000221.1 GCA_028277825.1 Desulfarculaceae bacterium | reverse complement strand
TGGATTTTGGCGCCCGGGTGGGACTGCGCAGCGACAAGGGCCGCCAGGATTTCCAGCGCTACTTTGACAGCGCGGTGACCGTACCCGGCCCGGCCTGCGACGCCCTGGGGGCGGCGGCCAGGGAAAACAACATCTATTTGGTGATCGGGGTGATCGAAAAGGAGTTGGGCACCCTGTACTGCACGGTGCTGTTCTTCGCGCCGGACGGCAGCTATATGGGCAAGCACCGCAAGCTGATGCCCACCGCCATGGAGCGCATCGTCTGGGGTTATGGCGACGGCTCCACCATGCCGGTGTTTGACACCCCTCTGGGCAAGATGGGCACCGTCATCTGCTGGGAAAACTTCATGCCCCTTTTCCGCATGTACATGTACTCCCAGGGCGTGCAGCTATATTTGGCGCCCACCGCCGATGACCGCGAGGTCTGGCTGGCCTCCATGCAGCACATCGCCAAGGAGGGCCGCTGCTTTGTTTTGAGCTGCTGCCAGTATCTCACCCGGGGCGACTGCCCGGAGGACTACGAGGCCATCCAGGGCGACGACCCGGCCACGGTGATCATGCGCGGAGGCAGCTGCATCGTGGACCCCTTGGGTGAGGTATTGGCCGGGCCGGACCTGGAGGGCCCGGCTATCCTGCACGCCGAGCTGGACCTGGACGCCATCACCCGGGGCAAGTACGACTATGACGTGGCCGGACACTACGCCCGGCCCGACGTTTTCCGGCTCCTGGTGAACACCAGCCCCAACCCGCCGGTGGTGGTCTCCAGCGGGCCGGCTGCTTTTAAGGACGATTTCGGGGAAAACTAGACTGCCTGCTCAGGGTTCGGCCTGACCGGCATAGGTGTCCGCCTCTTTCAGGGCCTTGATCATACGCTGGGGCGTGAGCCGCTTGGGGTCGTACTCCACGGTGTTGATCTCGCGGCCGCCGCGCCAGCCCTTTTTCACCTGCAAAACTCCGGGCAGCCCTTCCAGGGCCGCTTTGCCCACGTCGTATCAATGCACGTAAAATACCGCTATGGCAGCGTCCGCCGCCGGCGCAGGCGGCGCCGCGGCCAGGGCCAGGAGCAGGGCCAGCAGGCAGGCCCCGATTGCCAGGGGTCTTCTAAACATGTCTACCTCCTTATCCAGCCACGGCGGTGATGCGGCCCAAATACTTCACCCAGTCGTCACCATAGTGGTCCGCAGCCACAATGCGCATTGGCGCGCCGTGCTTGATTGGCAAGGGCACCCCGTTGACCTCATAAGCCAGAAACACCTGGTCGGTGAGCACCTCTTTTAAAGGAAAGCTCTCCAGCTTTTCCACGCCCTGGCCCCGGGGCCCCCGGGCCTCGATGCTGTTCACCGTGCCGTCCAAACCGGCTTCCCGCAACAGGGCGCCCAGGGAGAGGCCCTTCCAGCGGGCGTGATAGGAAAACACCCCCGGGCAGATGAGCAGCACCTTTTTCTCCAGCACCGGCCGAGCCTTGAGTTGATCCAGGCTGAGGCTCATTTTTTTCTTCACCAGCCCGTCGATCTCCAGACGCCAGGTCTTGGGGTCCAGTTCGATGTCTGTGGGCCCCATGGTGCCGAATTTTTCGATTGGTGTGATCTGGAGGTTGCGCGTGTCCAGTTCTCTGGGCAGGTCGTTGAGCAGGTCCGTGGCCTTAACCTCACTACCCAATATGCGGCGCTTGGCCTTGGCCCAGACCCGGCCGGCGCTGGCAAACAAAAGGCCAGTTGCCCCCAGATAGGTGAAGGCCCTAGCCAGAAAATTCCTGCGGGTGTCCATGGGCGCCCGATTCCCTTTTCTCACCCCGTTGTGCTTGACCAGCCCCGGCGGTCCTCCCAGACACCGTCGCTTGGCCTTGACTTATTGTATCACCCAGCCTTCAGCCGCTCCAGGGCGGCCAGGGCCGCCCCCCAGAGACCGCAGTTCTGGTCGCGGTTCAAAAACACCGGGATTTGTTGCAGCAGGCGCTCCATGCTGGCCGAGCGCAGAAACTCGGCGGCAAACGCAGGGTGCCTCACCAGCACGGGCACCCGGGCGGCTAGGCCGCCGGCGATGTACAGCCCGCCCAGGGCCACTACCTGCAGGGCCCACTGCCGGCAGGCCCGGCCATAGAGGCGGGCCATCCATTGCAAGGTTTCGGAGTCCTCGCCCAGCTTCCGGGCCACCTGGGCCGGCTCCAGGGAATCGCCGGTCAGAAACTCATGCAGCAGGCTCAGGCCGCGGCCGGAGACCACGGTGTCGCCGGTGGGATAAGGTTCATCCACCTTATTGCTCAAGAAGGCCATATACTCGAACTCGCGCTCGCCCTGAAAGGCAAAGGCCCCGTGGCCGCCCTCCGAGGCCAAGGCCACATGCCCTCCCCTGGGGTCGGGCAACAGGGCCGCGTGCCCCAGGTTGGAACCGGCACCGATAACGCCCAGGGCGGCGGTGTCGTCAACCTGGCCGGGCAATATCTGTTCAGCCTGGGCCATGACCGGCGTGCGGGAGGCAAAGGCCTGGGCCACGAAATCGTTCATTAAGAGCTTGAGCCCAGGGCCCAAGAGGGTGCCGTCACGTTCCAGATCCACGTCCCAGGCGATGTGCGGCGGCTGGCAGTAGACCCCGTCCTGCACCGGCCCGGCCAGGGCTAGGCTGACCGCGTCTGACTCGCCCGGCGTCAACTTCATATCACTGGCGTCCAGTTGCGCCAGCAATTGGGCAAATGAGTCCACCTCCTGGCTGGCCAGCCAGACGCTGTCCATTAAGATCAATTCACCCTCCTCCACCCGGAAGTGGGCGAAGCGGCTGTTGGTGGCGCCGATGTCCGCGGCCAGGATCTCAGGCATGTGCCTCTCGTTTAATGATTGAGATTCCAGTCATAGAACAGATACTCCACCTCAATATGATAGCGGTGTTCAGCCAAAAACCGGGCCTTGTCGTCCGGGTCCAGATATTTTAGCAAAAAGTCGAACACCTCCTGCCGGCCGCCGAAGTCGCGACTGTACCAATTGAAGATCTGGGACAGGAGTATCTTGTCCCGCTCAGGCAGGATCACCACCTCCGAACTGTTCACGAAGTTTTTGGCCGCGGTTTGCAACTGCTCCTCTATTTGACCGGCCTGGTAGAAGCGTATAGGTGCGCAGGAGCGGGAGCCGCAGACCAGGGCGAAGTGCACCCTGGGGTCCAGGGACTTCAATTCATATCGCCGCCGGGGATCGTTCTGAGCAAAGGCCTTGAAGACCCGGTGGGGCGGCCTGGCGTTGGAGCGCAAAATGCCGTGCTCGATGTCATCCGGGGTGTAATAGCCCTCCCCTATCTGGTAGCCGATGTGGCTGAAGAAGTTGTCCACCTCCCGCACCGAGGAAGTGATACCCAACTCCACGATGCCCTGCACCACCAGGGTGTTGTACAGGTTGATCCAAAAGGCCAGCTTCTCGGCCTCGCTGCCCAGGCTGCCCGGGTCGAAGTGTTTGAGTCCCGCGCTCAATTCCAGGTACTCCCGGTATTGGGGAGAGGCCTTCATGGCCCGGTAATCCACCAAACCGCGATTCATGTCGTAGAAAGTGTCCTTCATTTGCCCGATCTGGGCCATGAGTTCTGCAGCCAAGTCCCTGGAGGCGAGACGCGCCGGGCCGGGAAGGTCGTTGAGCACCCGCATTTGCTTGAGCCGGCGCCCCCGGCGCCAGCCGAACCAATTGAGGGTTTGACGATCCTGGTCGTAGTACTCCTGCACCAGATCGATGAACAAAGCCGCGGTCCAGGAAAAGGAATTTGAGCCATAGCCGGCGCCGCTCACCGAGTCGAAGTATTCGTGAAAGCCAAAGCGCACCGGCAGTTGGATCATGTCCTTTTTCATGGCATCGGACTTTTCCTGATACCCGTAGCTCTTGAGCCCCTGGGAAAGCATCCAGTTGATATTGAGCCACACCGGACCCCGCCAGTAGTTTTGGGAGTCAAACTCATCATGGGCCATGTCAAAGTTGGGGATGGTGAAGCAGTTGCCCTGGTGCAGGGCACAGAAGCTCACCGAATTGATGCGTTCGTAAAGGGCCTGGGCCTGTTCCCCACTGGCCGCCACCGCGAACAGGGGCATGAAGCTGGCCGCGGTGGCGGTGGCTATCTTGCCGCCGTTCACCAGATCGATGGGATCGAATTGCCCCCGCCGCTGGGACCACAGCTTGTCGCTGATGGCGTGGGCGGTCTGGGCCAGCCACTCGCGGATCTGACCCAAGTCCTCACCCAAGTGCTTGGCTATCTCCAGCAAATCGCGGTTGGCCCGGCAGAGGATTGAGTTGAACAACACGTCCTGCACCTTGAAGGGGCAGCGGGCGCCCATCTCGGCCTCGTCGTAGCCCACGCGGCGGAACAGGTCCACCAAATACACGTAGCGGTCATAGTCCGCGTCGCTGGGCCGCTGCGCGGCCGGCACCCCGTGGCCCAGGTCGCGGCGCTGGTAATCAGGCAGCCGGGCCTGGTCTATGTTGATTGCCATTAGCGGCGCGTCCCAGGAGGGCGAGTTGTCCAGGCCCGATTCCCAGGGATGCCGGATATAGGCCAGGCCTTCCCGGCCCGGATCGCGAAAGGTGTACAGATAGCGGTGCAGGGACTTTAGCCGGGGAAACATCTCAGCCAAAAATTCCCGGGCTTGATGCTTGTCATGAGCCAGGTCAAAGATGCGCTTGGCGGTGATGGCGTGAATCGGCGGCATGGTGATGCCGCTGGTGGGGCGGCCACCAGGCGGCCGCCAGAAATCGGGCTCCGGGAAGTAATGACCCAAGGCTTTCGGGTTGAACACGATCTGGGGCAACAGGCCGTTTTCCCACTGCTGGGCGAACAACGAGCGCAACTCACGCATGGCCCGGGCCGAGTCATAGTGGGCCAGGCCCACGGCCACAAAGCCCGAGTCCCAGTTCCATTGGTGGGGATACAGGCTGGGCGAGGGCTTGGTATAGGCCCCGGTCCAGTTGGCCGCCAGGATGTCCTTGGCCTGCTTCAGATAGGCCTTGAAGCCCTTGGTGGAGAAGAATTCGAACATTTAGCCCGTATATTTCATGGAGGCCGGAGGTCCGGCTGCACTAGCCACCGGCACACTGTGTTGCTGGCTGCGCTCGGGCCTTGACGTAGGTCCAGCTACGCCTGCGGCCCTCGCTTGCCACCGGTGTGCCACCGGGGGCAAAGCGGGTCGTGTTGGGGTGGCACCCGCTGAGATAACTGGCTCCCGGTGCGGC
>JANQFN010000602.1 GCA_028277825.1 Desulfarculaceae bacterium | reverse complement strand
CGGGCTGGCGATGTCGGCCAGGGCCGGGGCCGCCATAGCCAGCATAGCTACGGCCGCCACGATCACGATAAGTTTTTTCATTGAACCTTGTCTCCTTTCCGGAAAGTCTAAACTTGCCGGATGGAAAAGATTTTTGCGCCTAAGCCAAAAAACCTATTTTTCAGCCTCAGCGCTCCAGCTTTTTCCCCACGCGAGCAGGCTCACCCCGGGCCTGTCCCCGACAGGGAACCATAGACTTAACCATCTGAGATTACACCAACTTTTAGAAACGGCCTGATTGTAGGAGACCGCTCCAAGATGTAAAACCTCATCTGGTAGTCCAAAAAATAGCAGGCTGACGTTGCGAATGTCAAGCCAAAAGTACATGTCTTAACAAGACCATAGCCCGCATCACCCCCCACCGTCCCCACCGGGGAGCAGCTTTTGGCGCTCATCGGGCGTCAGGCTCCGGGCCAGGGCCAGGGAGCCCTTGAAAAAGGGCAGGCGCTTTTTCAGTTTGGAAAAGGCGATGCGCACCAGGATGTAAAGCACGATGAAGGCGGCGGCATAAGTAACCGGCCACTCCACCCCGGGCAAGGGGATGGGCACCTCGTAGAAGCGCTTTTTCAGCCAGGCCAGAGCGAAAAAGGCCGGCCACAGGGAAGAGGAGCCCATGGCGATTTGCAAGAAGAAGGCCTTGCCAAAGGCCTCGTTGGCCATGTCGTTGAATCCCTTGAAGGCCAGCTTGTTGCCCTGCTTGAGCGCCTGCCAGGACTGATGATGCCCCTGGTTCATCTCGGCGGCCACTTTTTTGATGTGGCGGTGGTTGAGCCGGTACAGGGCGGCCAGGGTCAGTTCGCCGATGATGGTGCACCACAGGGCCAAGAGAAAGGTGCCCAGCCACCAGCCGGCCACGGGGTGGCCGGACAGGCGATAGGGGGCGATCAAAAAGGGATCCACCCAACTCAAGAGCCAGAGCACTGGGTCCACGGGCGCCTCTTTGCTTGAGGTTGCACCTGGGCCAGTATAGCCCAAAAAAGACCGGGACGGCCGCCTGGCCGCCCCGGATGTTTATTACCGGCTTCGGCTCCCTAGAAGGGAGGCACGATGCTGTAGCCCAAGAACCCCTTGGTGGTGTAGCGCAGGCCCACGTAAAAGGCCAGCACGATGAACAACAACTTGAGGCCCTTGTCCGGGATGTACTTGGAGGTGCGCGGCCCGATCATGGAGCCGATGAAGATGCCGATCAACTCGGCGCCGATCAGGCCCCAGGACACCGGCACGCCCTTGCCCACCATGTAGGAGAAGATGGACACGATCATGCCGATCAGGACCACCAGGGCGCTGGTGCCGGCCACCAGGAACATGGGCAGCCCGGCCACGGAGGTCAAAAACGGCACGAACAAAAACCCGCCGCCGATGCCCAGGAAGGAGGCCACCGCCGCGATGATGATGCCGCCCAGCATGGGCACAAAGGCCCGGAAAGAGAACTCCACCCCGAAGAAGGTGAAGCGGATGGTGCCCATGAAGAAGGTGACCACCCAGCCGGCCACGGCCAGGATGTAGGCCACGATCAGGTAGGTCTTGACCAGGTTGAACCACAGGGCGCTGGCCACCACCAGGGCCAGGGCCAGCCACATCAGGGCCTGGCTGCCCGAAAGGATCTTGACGCCCTTGTCGCTGGCCTCGCCTTCCTTGGTGCCCTTTTCAAAGGCCGCGGCCGCTTCCTTGGCCGCCTTCTTGCCCCGCTGGCCCCTGGGGGTCATCTCGTAGATCAAAAACAGGCCCAGGATGAAGACGATGATGCCGAAGTAGCCGATATAGGCCTTGAGGCTGACCTGACCCGCGGTCAAGGCCGGAACCATCCAGGAGCCGCCCACGCCGCCGATGGCCAGGCAGGCGCCCAGGGGCAAGACCAGGCGGCCCATCTTGTAGTAGTTGGTGGAGGAGATCACAGCCGAGAGCCCCACCAGCCACTGGTTGGAGACCCGGATGGAGTCGGTCAACAGCTTGTTGACCGGGTTGCCCTTGCCAAAGCTCTTGGCATAATCGCCCAGGCCGAAGATGGTGATGTGGCCCACGCCGGCCATGATGCCGCCGAAGGCGCCCACCGTGGAGAAAATCCAGCCCACCCAGATGGCCCACAAAATTCCCCAAAGATAGTTCACCGCCGGGCCGCCGGGAATACCCAAAAAGCCGGGTTCCTTGCCCCGCTCGGCGACACCCTTGCCAATGGCCTGGGTGGTGCCCATGGCGGTCTTGGGATTGGTCAGGCTTTTTTGGATGGCGGCCTGCAGTTTGGCCGGCATGTCCTTGTTGATCAGGTCCGCTGGCGCGGCCGCTTTGTCGGCTGCCAGAGCCCCTCCGGCCAAAACCGCCGTGAGCAACCCCAGGATCATTAGAGTCACGCTAAAGACTCTAAATCTGCTCATCATCTCCTCCTTGGGCCAACGGCCCCCTGGCGGGGAATAAGGTTTTCCCCGATGACAAAATCAACCAACGGCTCACCAGTGGCAAGCTATTCTTGCTTAGCACAACCCGAGCCCTGGTTTCAAGCGGTATGCCTGTGACATCTTAAGGCTATAAATACCTAGAGAACATGTATTATTTGGGGATTAGCCGATAGGGGAACCAGCGGCGGGAGCCGGCTCGGTCTTGGGCGCCGCCGCCTGGCCCAGGCCCTGGCACAGAGATTGATAGAGCTGGTCGAAAATCTTTTTCATCTCCATGCGCCGGCCCAACTCCTTGGCCAGGCTGGTGGCCTTGGCCTCCAGGCCGCAGGCCTTGATCAGCCTGAAGTCCATCAAGTCGGTGTTGACGTTCAGGGCCACCCCGTGCATGGTTACCCGCTTGGGGATGGCCATGCCGATGGCCGCGATCTTCCTGCCCGCCACCCAGGCGCCGGGCCGCTTGGGGTCGCCCTTGGCCTTGATCCCGTAAGCGCCCACCACCTTGCACACCGCGTTTTCCACCGCGCTGACCAGGGAGCGCACCCCCAGTCCCAGGGCGCGCAGGTCGATCACCGGGTAGGCCACCGCCTGGCCCGGCCCGTGGTAGGTCACGTCGCCGCCGCGCTCCACCTTGAGCACCTTGAAACCGCGTCTTTTGAGTTGGCTGTCGCTCAAAAGGATGTTCTCGCGCCGGCCCGACTTGCCCAGGGTGAAGACCCGGGGGTGCTCCACCAGGATGATGGCGTCATTCACCTTGCCGGCCACGCGGTCGGCGTGGCGCTGGCGCATGCGCTTTAGGGCCTCGGCGTATTCCATCACGCCCCAGTCCAGCCTTTCGAAGTTCAAACACGACATGGCCGCATATCCTACCCCCCAGCCCAGCAATAGGCAAGCACAAATGAACCCGGTTCATTTTGCAGCCCGGCGCGTAGGGCATTGCCAGCCGGGTCCCCGGACGTCTAAGCTGGAAAGGGTCAGGGTACGCAACAAAGGGAGGAAGCATGGCGTCCGGCGACCGCAAAAAAATCGGTTATTGGGAGGCGGCGGCCATCGGCGTGGGCGGCATGGTGGGCGGCGGCATCTTCGCGGTGCTGGGGCTGTCGGTGGAGTTGGCCCGCGGCGGCACCCCGGTGGCGTTCGCCATCGCCGGCCTGGTGGCCCTGGTCACCTCCTATTCCTACGCCAAGCTCTCGGTGCGCTACCCCAGCCAGGGGGGCAGCGTGGTGTTTCTGGACCGGGTGTTCGGCCGGAACTACTTCACCGGCAGCTTCAACGTGCTGCTGTGGCTCTCCTACGTGGTGATGCTCGCCCTATACTCTTATGCCTTCGGCTCCTATGGAGCCACCATGTTTCCCGATGAGCACCACGAACTGGGCAAGCACCTTTTGATCACCTTCGCCATCGTGGCGCCCACGATCCTAAACGTAGCCAGCGCCAAGATCATCGGCCAGACCGAGATCTACGTGGTGGGCTTTAAAATAATAATCCTGCTCATCTTCCTGGCCCTGGGCTTTTCCGGGGTGCAGCCGGCGCGCCTGGCCTACAGCGAATGGGTGCCCCTGATCCCCCTGGTGGCCGGCGGCATGATCATCTTCGTGGCCTACGAGGGCTTCGAGCTGATCGCCAACACCGCGGCTGACATCAAAAACCCCACCCGCGACCTGCCCCGGGCCTATTACTCCTCGGTTATCTTCGTGATCCTGTTGTACGTGGCCATCGCCATCGTCACCGTGGGCAACCTCTCGGTTACCCAGATCATCGCCGACCGCGACTATGCCCTGGCCGAGGCGGCCAAGCCCTTTTTGGGCGCCGCCGGCTTCAAGATGATCGTGGCCGCCGCCCTCTTATCCACCTTTTCGGCCATCAACGCCACTCTCTACGGCTCGGCCCGGCTGAGCTACGTCATCGCCAAAGAGGGCGAGATGCCCGCCGAGTTGGAGCGCCAGATTTGGGGCCAGCCCCTGGAGGGGCTGTTCATCACCGCCGGCCTGGCCCTCTTACTGGCCAACCTAGCCGACCTGACCTCCATCTCCACCCTGGGCTCAGGCGGCTTTTTGATCATCTTCGCCTCGGTCAACGGGGCCAACCTGGTGCACGCCGACGAGACCAAGGGCCACCGGGGCCTGGCAAGCGCCGGCGTGATACTCTGTCTGGCCGCCTTTGTGGCCATGGTCTGGCAGACCGCCGATGACCATCCGGCCAAGCTGTGGGTGTTGGTGGGCATGTTCGGCGGGGCCTTTTTGCTGGAAGGGGTATACCGCGTCTTCCGCCGGAAAAAGGCGGCGGGGGCTGGCGGAGAAGAGAAGAAAAAGAGCGGGTAAGGGAAAAAGGGTCCCGTTTCGCCCCGCCCTCAGCCGTTTCTGGTTGCTCGGCCTTGCGCAAGGTGGGCTGTCAAAGATTACGGCAACCGCCGTGGCAGATGACGGGCCCTCAACTGATCCTGACGTGCAGCGGCGTGCGGCCATGGTGACGGCGTTACATTAGGCACTACCCCCTGGCTCATCCCCAGCTTTCCCAACTTCCTCGGGCAACGGTCGGTGATAGCACTCCCCGACGGGATGCAAGCAAGCTCTCGAACAAAGCTTTGCCTACTTTTGCCTTACCAACCTCTTCAGGATTGTCTTGAAAGGAAAGGTCCGCCCGGCTCACTCCGCCA
>JANQFN010000582.1 GCA_028277825.1 Desulfarculaceae bacterium | reverse complement strand
ATATTATGATTCCGGCCATGAATGAAGTGGGCGAGCAATACGCCAGAAATGAGATTTTTCTGCCGTCCATGCTTATCTCGGCAAGGGCCATGCAGTTGTGTTTGGAAGTCTTGGAGCCTCTACTTTTATCGCAGGGATACAAGACAAAAGCGAAATTAGCCATTGGTACCGTGGCAGGCGATTTGCATGACATCGGCAAAAATATTGTAGTAATCATGCTCAGAGGCGCCGGATATGAAGTAGAGGATCTGGGTGTGGACTGCGGCTTGGAATTGTATGACAAGGCCATAAAAAACGGCGCGGAAGTAATGCTTTTCAGCGCGCTGTTGACTACAACCATGAAGAGAATGAAAGAGGCGGTTGAGCACATTAACAATAATTATCCACACGTCAAGACGGTTGTAGGCGGTGCGCCGGTATCACAGGATTTTGCCGATTTAATCAAGGCCGATGGCTATGGAGTGGATGCCACCGAAGCGACAAAAATTGTCGATGGTTTTTTTGACTAGTTTAACTAAGTAATAAGAGAAAATTTACTGTTTCAGCGCAAGGGCATTTCTGGTTATATCTCAATGAACAACCCCGCCGCAAGCAGCGGGGCATCAAGAGGAAAATTTCAGCTTTATAGCGCGGCAAGCCGCGGGGAATGAACCCCCGTATGGGGGTTCAAGTTTTATTTAAATGCCCGCCGGGTTGGCTTACCTCTTCTTGCGCCGGTCTTTGCGGCGCTGGTTCTTCCAGTCGATTTCTTTCCTGAGGCCTTTTCGTTTATAGGGCTTTTCCACGTCTTCGGGCGTTACGCTGAAAGAGCCGGGCAGGGCATCCGGCGGTGGCATATGGGGCTGGGCCGGGGCTTTCTTTGGTGGTGGCTTCTTGGCTGGCGGACGCTCCTCCATTGGCGGGCCCATGAGGCAGGAGGCCGGCGCCCAGTCGCACAAAAACAGTTCGCCCCAGGCGGGGAACATTGCGCCTTGTTCCATGGCTTGGTGGGCCTGCACCGTGATCACCAGCGCCTCGTTGTCCTTGCGCCGTCCGATCTTCAGGGCAATGGCTTCGTCAACAGCCAAGAGCACCGGCCGGCCGTCTGATCCGGCCTCCAGGCCGCGCCGGCTGATCACCGGCCAGGCCCGGCGGCGCAGGCCCAGGTAGAGGTGCGCCGGCGGGCTGGCGCTGTAATCCGGTGGGTCGTAGGAGCGCTCCCGGGCGCGAATGCGCTTACCCTCCAGGTCAAAGTCATCAGGGGCCAGGCGAATGGCCGCGTCGCTGATCATGGTGCCCCTGAGATGCCGCCAGCCCTCTTCGTCGTGCAGGGCCTGCAAAAGCTCCTTGAGGCTCAACCAGCCTTCGGCATCGGGCACCAGACCGAACTCGGCCGGGGCCACGCCAAGCACGTAGCGGAGCATCTTGACCAGGTTTTGTTCCTTGTGGGCTTGGCGGCGGGACACGGGTGCGTCTTTTTAGCGGAGTTCTTCGTCCACTCCCTGGGAGGAGACCACATAGCGCTTGAGGCCGTGGGGGTGCCAGATGACCACTTGCCACTTGCCGGGCTTGCCCTCGGGCACCTCAACCTTGAGGCCCTGGGGCACCTTGAGGCCCAGCTTTTCCAGGGAGGCCAGGGTCATGACCGAAGGGTGGTCGGCCGGGGGCGTGGCGGCGGCATCCCCGGTCTTGGCGCTGTGCGCCTTGATCAGTTCTTGCACCTGCGTGGCCAGATTTTTGGCCTGTACGTCGTAGTCATCCAAACGGCGGTCCCAGGAGCCCACCAGGAAGATCAGCACAATGCAGATGATGGCCAAAAGGGCCAAGGCCTCGGAGCTGATTAGGGCGCGGGCGCGGCTCATGACGACTCCCGGTCCAGGCGATGGGTGATGCGGCCGCCGCAAACGGTTAGGGCGGCGCGCCCGGGCAGCTTGCTGCCCGCAAACGGCGTGTTGGCAGACAATGACTTAAACTTACCAGGCTCCACGCTCCAGGGCGAGGCTCGGTCGATCACGGTGACATCCGCCGGGCTGCCCGCAGTGAGAACCCCGCCGGGCAGGCCCAGGGCCTGGGCCGGGGCATTGGCCATGCACTGCACCAGGCGCTTGATGTTGAACACCCCTTCGTCAACCAGCCTGAGCATCACGCCCAG
>JANQFN010000402.1 GCA_028277825.1 Desulfarculaceae bacterium | reverse complement strand
TGATGGGCTCCATCTCCGGCTCGGCGGTCTCCAACGTGGTCACCACCGGCAGCTTCACCATTCCTTTGATGATCAAGAGCGGCTACCGCCCGGTGTTCGCCGGTGCGGTGGAGGCCGCCGCCTCCACTGGCGGCCAGATCATGCCGCCGGTGATGGGCGCTGCGGCGTTCGTTTTGGCCGAACTGACCGGGGTCTCTTACAGCCGGGTGGCCCTGGCCGCGGCCCTGCCGGCAGCTTTTTACTTCCTCTGCCTGGGCCTGATGGTCTTCTTCGAGGCCAAACGGGCGGGCATCCAGGGCCTGGCCGCTTCTGAACTGCCGCCCCTGGGCCGCACCCTGCTCAAGCAGGCCTATCTCTGGCTACCCCTGGTGCTGCTGGTCTATCTCCTGGTGGGGCTGGGCTTCTCACCCATGAAATCCGGGGCCTGGACCATCGCCTGTTTGGTGATGGTGGGCTCAACGGCGGTGCTGATCAGCGAGCACCGCTTCCCCTGGCGGCGGCTTCTGGAGGCGCTGATCGCCGGGGCCCAGATCGCCGCACCGGTGGCCTGTGCCTGTGCTGCGGCCGGGGTGGTGATCGGGGTGGTGTCGCTCACCGGCCTGGGGGTGCGCTTCACCCATCTTTTGATCCTGCTCAGCGGCGGCGAGCTCTGGTTGGCCCTGATCCTGATGATGGTGGCCTGCATTGTCTTGGGCACCGGGCTGCCCACCACCGCGGCCTATGTGATCACCGCCGTGCTGGGCGCGCCGGCCCTGGTGGAGTTGGGGGTGCCCTTGTTCGCGGCGCATCTGTTCATCTTCTACTTCGCCATCATCAGCTTCATCACCCCGCCGGTGGCCATCAGCGCCTATGCCGCCGCCGGCCTGGCAAAAAGCGGCCCCATGAAAACCGGCTTCTATGCCTTCGGCCTGGGTATCGCCGGCTTCATCGTGCCCTTTTACTTCGTGTTCCACCCCGCCCTGATCCTTGAGGGCGTCTGGTGGCAGACCCTGGGCGCCGCCGGCAGCGCCCTGGTGGGCTTGGCCGCCCTGGCCGGGGCCCTGGTGGGCTGGTTCGGGCGCAGGCTGGGCTGGGCCGCACGGGGGCTGTTGCTCTTGGCAGCGGTGGCCAGCGCCTTTCCCGGGGTGTGGCCGTCCTTGGCGGCGGCTGCCGCCGCGGGGGGCGTCCTTGTTGTCCATCGCCGCGGGGTGGGCAGGACCTCCCCTGCCTCAGACGTAAAATAAGAGTTGGTTTGGTAAGGAAAGAACGGTGCCCAGTGATGGCACTACACGCTATTGCTCGCTAGAAGCCTTGTGATAGTGCGGCCCGTTTGAAAAAATGCGCGGGCCTGGCGGTCAATGAACAATCCCGCCGCAAGCAGCGGGGTATCAAGAGGATGATTTCAACTTTATAGCGCAGCAAGCCGCGGGGAATGAATCCCCGTATGGGGGTTCAAGAAGACGGGCGGGGATAAACCCCGCCCCTACGTTTTGTCGTCTGTTGGCCCGGTAAACCCAGACATAGCAGTCATCGCGAGGGGCGGCGGTGGGTGAGGCCGCAAATCGCATTATGCCTCTCCGTCGCCCCGTGGCAACCCTCCTTTTACTTGGAAGGGTAGAGAGGTAAAAAGTCTTCAAAGGTGGTGGGGAAGACAAGGGGAAATCGAAGATCGCCACGTCGCGGCGGGGTCGCCTTTATTTTTTAACAACTCCTATGGCCGCCGCTTTTCGCGATGACGGCTATTACTCAAAAAATCGGGAGCAAAAAGACATGGAAGTCGATGGCTTCCTCAGCGTATAGGGGCGGGGTTTATCCCCGCCCGTATTGCTATTTGCCATGGCGCGGACGACGTAGCGGCGGCCCCCAGAACAAAAACCCCCCGCACCTTTTTTATATCCCCAACCTCTTATCCGTCTCCTATATAAAAAACCCGCCCGAAGCACATGCTCCGGGCGGGCGTATTTGGCTTTCTAGCAGCGCGTTTTACAGGCCGCCGCCGGCGCCGGTGCCCTTGCCCTCTTTGGCCAGGGCGTCGTACTTCTCCCTGAGGCGGCGGGCCACGCTGGAGGGGATCAGTCCGTTGGTGTCTCCGCCCAGGGCCGAGGCCTCTTTAATGATGGTGGAGCTGACGTAGAACCACTTGTAATCGGTCATCAGAAACACCGACTGCACCTTGCGCTTCAGACGCCGGTTCATCAGGGCCAACTGGAACTCGTACTCAAAATCGCTCATGGCCCGAAGCCCGCGCAGGATCACGTTGGAGTCCACGCTTTCCACGTAGTCCACCAACAGGCCCTCAAAGGTGTCCACCGAGGCGCCGGGGATGTCGGCGATGACCTCGTTGATCATGTCCACCCGTTCGGGGATGGTGAACAAACCCTTTTTCTCGGGATTGACGGCAACCGCCACGATCACGCGGTCGAAGATCTCCAGCCCCCGGCGCAGGATGGAGAGGTGTCCGTTGGTCACGGGGTCAAAAGAGCCGGGGTATACAGCGGTCTTCATGGTTTTTCAGGACCTTTCCGTTTCACTCAAAAGCGGTCAACAAAGTCAGCTCGGTTTGTCCATAGCGGCGGCGGTCCGCCACTTGCAAATAGTCGTCGTCTGCAGGCGCCTCGGCCGGCGAGTGCTCCAAGGCCAGGATGCCGCCCGCAGCCAACAGGCCCTCTCGCCCGGCCAGGGCAACGGTGGCCGTCACCAGCCCCTTTTCATAGGGCGGATCGGCCAGGAGCAGGTCAAAGGGCCCGGCCTCCCGCAATGGGTTGGCCGCGGCCTTGACCGAGGCGGTTAGCACCCGGCCCCGCGCCGCAAGCCCCAGGGCCTCCAGGTTGGTGGCCAGCAGTTTGGCCACCGGGCGGCTCTTTTCCACGAACAGGCAACTGGCCGCGCCCCGGCTCAGGGCCTCCAGGCCCAGGGCGCCGGAGCCGGCGTACAGGTCGGCCACGCGGGCCCCGGCCACTTTGGGTCCCAGTATGTTGAACAGGGCCTGGCGCAGCTTGGCCCCGCTGGGGCGGGTGGCCGTTCCCGGCGGCGCCTTGAAGCGTCGCCCTCTCAGCTCCCCGCCGGTGATCTTGAGCAAGTTCCGCCCCGCCTCCTAGATATGGCCCTGGGTCAGAAGCTCGGCGATCTGCACCGTGTTGGTGGCCGCGCCCTTTCTGATGTTGTCGGCCACCAGCCACAGATCGATGCCTCGTTCCTGGCTGATGTCTTCCCTGATGCGGCCCACCCAGGTCAGGTCTTGCCCAGCCGCCTCCAGGGGCATGGGATACACGTTGTTGGCCACGTCGTCAACCACCTTGACCCCGGGAGCCTTTTCCAAGACCGCGCGCACCTCAGCGGCGCTCACCTTCTTGGCGGTGGCTATGTTCAAGGCCTCGGAGTGGCCGTAGCGCACCGGCACCCGCACGCAGGTGGCGCTGATCTTGATGTCGTCGTCGTTCATGATCTTCTGGGTCTCCAGGACCATCTTCATCTCTTCCTTGGTATAGCCGTTGTCCTGGAATACGTCGATGTGGGGCAGCAGGTTCCAGGCTATCTGGTAGGGGTAGACCTGGTTATCCACCGGCCGCCCCTCGTGCAGGGCCTTGAGCTGCTCCTCCAGCTCTGTAATGGCCTTCTGGCCGGTGCCGCTCACCGCCTGGTAGGTGGAGACCACCACCCGTTCGATGCCGGCCAGCTCGTGGATGGGCTTTAAGACCACCACCATCTGGATGGTGGAGCAGTTGGGGTTGGCGATGATGCCCTTGTTGCCATAGTCGGCCACCGCCTGGCGCATGGACCCCCAGGTGCCCCTGGTGGTGCCGGAGGTGAACCCCCAAGC
>JANQFN010000485.1 GCA_028277825.1 Desulfarculaceae bacterium | reverse complement strand
AGGCGGCCAGTTTTGGATTCCTGAAGGCCACCAAGCGCACCCCGGAAGCTTGGCAAAAGCCCTCGTCCACCACCGAGTCGCCGATGTATACCACTTGTTGGATTTTCAGGCCCAGCCTATCCAACGCCACCGCCATCATGTCCGGCGCCGGCTTAGCCACGCCCCCGGCTTCCTTGGGGGTGATCACCGCCTCAAACAACTCCAAGATACCGAAATGCTCCAGACTTTGGGTGGCGGTGACGATGCGGTTGGTGGCCACCGCGGTCTGCACCGCCTCGCGCAGAGCCTCCACGGTCTGGCGCACTCCCGGGTAGAGCTTGAGCATCTTGACCAGGGGGCGCACGTCCATGGTGCGGCAGTATTCCAGGGCCCGGTCAAAGTGTTCGCCTTCACCCACCAGGGCCTTTAGCGAGCCGTGCACCGCCTCGCGGTGAATGATTTCGCTGTGCTCACGGGCACGCTGGGGCAGTCCCAGGTGCTCCAGCACGTTGTTGTAAAAGGCTATGTTGGCCTCCAGGGAGTCGAACAGGACACCGTCCAAATCGAAGATGACTCCGCGCAGGTCCTGGGGGGGGTGGGGGCTCATATGGCTTCCAAAACCAGGCGGGGCCCAAAGGCCCCGCCGTTAGTGGTTGGTTTATAGTTCTGGTCCCGGCTCGTTGCGGACCGGGTCTCAAACGCCGTGACCTAATGGTCCGGCGAGTGGATGACGCCGTCCCACAGGTCCAAGATGGTCTTTAAGATGGTCAGGGTCAGAGTCCCGAAAACCACCGAGATCACCCCGTAGAACAGGCCGAAGAAGATGATGTGGCCTATGTCCCAGTGCCATTCAAATGCGAAGGGAAGCATCGTTGCTACCTCCTTACTGCTGGTTCAGTTCCGGCTCCTGCGGGAACAGGGGCAGGTACCGGTAAGCCAGCATGAAAATGAGCAGGCCGTGGCCCAAGACCAGAGAAGCGATGCCCCACTCCTGCCAGGTGGGCAGGTAGGCGTAGAACTTCTCAAAGGGCAACACGGGCAGGGCCAGGGTTTGAATGGTGAAAATGAAGCGGTTCAAGGTCACCCCGATACAGGTCAACAGCATGGCCACAAACATCAACCCATAGCTCTCGCGCACCCGGGGGGTGAGCAGCATCAGGGCCGGCAGCCAGCCGCACACGCCCAACTCCAGCCACATCAGCCATATGCCGTAGGGCTGGTGGAACATGGAGTCGAAGGTGACACCCGCGGCGGGCAGGTTGAAGTGGGCCCAGTACAGGGTGTCCGCGCTCTTGGCCACCATATAGACCAAGAGCAGCCAGCCGCTGATCTTGCCCATGAGCATCTTCACCTTGTGGGTGGTCAGACGCTTGCCGGTTATCTTCTCGGTGATCATCACACACATGGTGGTGAAGGAAGGACCGGCGGCGATGGCGCTCATGATGAACAGGAAGAAGGTCATGGGCCAGATGCCCAGGTGACCGCGGAAGGCGAAGGGACGCGCGTAGAGCACGCCGAACATGCCGCCCAGGGAACCCTGGTGGAAGAAGCTCAGGAAGGTGCCGGCGGCGGCGAACACGATCATGATGGTGTGCAGGTTGTGGCTGAAGGTGCCGAACTCGGGTACCTTGCCGATGCGGCGGTTGTCCAGCACCGTGGGCAGGATCTCGATGCACAGCACGATGGCGTAGGTGGTGATGCAGAACATCACCTCGGTGAGCATGGAGTGCACGTTGGCGTGCCAGAAGCCGAACCAGCCACGAAGGGGTTGGCCGATGTCGATGCCCAGCATCAAAATGGCGCCGGTGTAACAGATAAAGCCGATCAGCACCGCCGCGTTGACAATGGGCTTCAGCTCGGTCTTGCCCACGATGTAGTTCAAAAAGCTGGTGAAAAAGGCGCCGGCACCCAGGGCGATCACCGCCAGGTCCACCACGATCCACACGCCGAAGGCGAAGTAGTCGTTCATGTTGGTCTGGTTGAGCCCCAACACTAGCACCAATAGGGCCGATACCGTGAAGTAGGCCATAATGGTCAGGGGCAGCCCCAGCCACAGCAGGAATACCTCCGGCCGGCAGCGGGTGGTACCCGTGGGCCACCAACTGGAGTCATCCGCGTATTTCGGTAAATCGTCTAACCATCTTCTCATAGCTGACCTCGCCTCTTCCTAGTGTCCGCCGGAGGCCGCCGCCTTGGCCGCCTTGGCTTGAGAGAGGTGGTTGTCCGCCAACATCCTGACCCATTTACGCTTGGAGGTGTAGTAGACCTTGGGATTGGTGCCCAGTTTCTCCAACATCCTGAAGGCGTGGTCGGTCTTGATGAGCTTGTGGACCTTGTGCCCCGGGTCCTGCAACTGGCCGAAGGTGATGGCGCCAGAGGGGCAGGCTTCGGTGCAAGCGGTCTGGTAATCCATCTCGCCCACCTCGCTGCCGTCCAAAAACGTCTTGTTTTTGGCCTGCTGCAGGCGGGGATAACAGAAGGTGCATTTTTCCACCACGCCGCGCATGCGGGGCGAGACAAAGGGGCTCAGGGCCCGCGGGGTACCCTTGGGCCAGGGAACGTCATACCAGTTGAAGTAGCGCGCGTGGTAGGGACAGGCCGCCACGCAGTAGCGGCAGCCGATGCAGCGGGTGGGAATCTGACTCACGATGCCGGTGGCGTCGTCATAGTCGGTGGCCGTGGCCGGACAAACCGACACGCAGGGCGTGTGGGCCGCATCCGGGTCGGTGTCTTCCTGGAAGAAGCCCTGGCCCGGAGTGCCGGATTCGCCGCCCTGGCAGTGCATGCAGGGACGGGGGAAGAAGGCCACCTCGGTATCGGGAAAGGGCTTGCCGTTGTCGATCTGATAGACCCGAAGCCAGGTGATGGACTTGATCTTGTCAGTCTCGTCGTGCAAGACGCCTACGTTGTTTTCCGACATGCAGGCCACCGAGCAGGCACCGCAACCGGTGCACTTGTCCACGTCGATGACCATACCGTATCTAACTTGGTCTTTTCTCCACATAGCTTACCCCCGGGCCTTCTTGACGGTTACGCCGGTGAGTTCCCATATGGGCATTCCGCTCATGGGATCGGAGGTGACCCCGGCGGCGTTGTTGAAGTTCATTCCCTTGCCAGCCACCTGGAAGCCAAAGGCCTCATGCCCCAGCCCCACCGGCACGAACACCATGCCGGGCGCCGCGCCCGCATAGACGCTGAGTTTGGCGGTAAGGCTGCCTTCCTCGGACTCCACCTGCACCAGATCGCCATCGTTGAGGTGCAGGGCCTTGGCCGTGATGGGATTCATCTCCACCACCAGCTTGTCCTGCTCGGCCAGCATGGTGTCGGGCAGAATCTTGACCATGTAGGGCGTGATGGCATCCCCGCCCCAGGTGGTGCGCAAGGAAGGCACCGCTTGCATCAACAGCTTGTTGCCCTTCAGATCGCCCCAGGCCGCAGGCTTCTGCCAGTGAGGCAAGAAGGCAGTCTTGGCGCCGCCTTCCACGCCCAGATAGGCCAGCATATTCTCCAGCACGTCGGCGCTGCCCGCCTGTTTCACGCACAAATCGTGCAGGATCATGCTGAACAGCTCCAGCTTGCCGCTGGGGGTGTTGAACTTGGGCGGGCCGTAAATGGCTTTTTTCTGCACCCAGGAGCCGGCCTCGGCCAGTTCCTCGAAGTCGCCCAGATCCTCGCTGCGCTTGGCCAGGGCCTCCTCAGTGCTCTTGAAGGGCAGCGCCTCGGCCACCTTGCCGCCCAGGCGCTGGGCCACGGCGAGCAGAATGTCGCCGGCGTCCCGGGCCTGGGGCACCGCCTTGACCAGCGGACGGTGCACCCCGTAGGAGGAGACCGGGCTGCCGTAAGGCGTGGTGCTGTCTCCCCAGCCCTCCAGCCAGTGGGTGGAAGGCAGGACCAGGTCGGCCACCGCGGCCGATTCGTCCAGGTAAGGGGTGATGGCCACCACGAAGGGGGTCTTGCGGGCCAACTCATGCATCACGTTGGCCTGGGGCCCGTTGAACACGAAGTTGCCGCCGCACAGGATCAGGGTCTTGATCCCGTAGGGCTTCTTAGCCAGGGCCGCCTTAGCCATGGCGTTGACGTTATTTACGTTGAAGGGCCGCTCGCCGCCGGCCAGGGGCGGCTGCTGGGGATCGGCGATGTCGCCGGCCAGGGCCTTGAGCGGCAGCGGCTGCTGAGTCAGCACGCCGCCGGGCTTGCCCAGGTTGCCCTTGAAGGCGTTGAGCGCCAGGACCGCCATGAAGTCGTACATGCGTCCCGGGTCGCCGGAGTTGCCCGGCCCGCAGACCGCCACCGCCCGCTCGGCCTTGGCAAAGGCCAAGGTGATCTTGATCAGCTTGGCCAGGGGAATGCCGGCCATCTTGGCGATCTTGTTGCGGTCGTAGTCCTTCATGAGCATGGACTTGAAGCCGGCAAAGCCCTTCATGTCGTCAAAGCCATAAGCCGACTCGATGGACTTGTCGTAGATGCCCTCTTCCAGCATGATGCGGCACATGGCCAGGGCCAGAGCGCCCTCGCTGCCCGCCTTGCAGGGCAGCCACTCATCGGCCTGGCCGGCGGTCACGCTGGCCCGGGGCTCGATCTGCACCAAGGTGCCCGGGTTCTTGGGGTATCCCCGCCATTTGGCGTACGCCTGACGCACCGCCACCGGCGCGCCGAAGCCCTCCAGCAGGGGAGTGCCGAAGGAGACCACATAGTTGGCGTTGGCCAGGTCGAAGCCCAAAAAGGGCTGACCCATCATGAATACGCCGGCCAGGGCCATGGTCTCGCGCGGGGTGGGGGTGTAGGCGGTGTTGGGCGAGCCCAGGGAGTGCATCAGGCGCGAAAGGATGCGCCCGGTGACGTCGCTGGGATCCGGGGCCAGGGCCAAGCTCTGATGCGCCTTGCCCGACTTGGCCAACTCCGAGAGGTTGCCGGCCAACTGGTCCAGGGCCTCGCTCCAGGTGATCCGCATCACCTCACCGGTCTTACGGTTTCGAAGCATGGGGCTGGTGACCCTGATCTCCTCATTATAGAGAAGCTGCAGGGCCGAGGCATCGGCGGGCACCACGCCTCCCTGGCTCAAGGGATGGTCGGGGTCGCCCTCCACCCTGATGGCTCGCTCGCCGGCCACCCGGCTGTTGACGATCTTGGCCAGGACCCCGGTGCCGGTCTGGGGGCTCACCGTCCTGGCATAGGCCACGCCTCCGCCTTCGGGGTTGGGCACCCAGGACCAGTTCTGGGTCCAGATGGTCGAATCGTCCATGAGCTTGGGGATCAGGGGACTGGCGTGGACGCCTATCACCGCACCCACCGCGAACTTAACGAAGGTTCTTCTATCCCAATCCATAGGGGTTAACTCCTTAGCATCCGGCGCTGCCTACTTGTGGCAGACGAAGCAGGCGCCGTTGACGCCGTTTTCCCGGTGGCACTTGGCGCAATCGTCCATTTTCATGCGATGCGGCGGCCCACTCAAACCGATGGGCCCCTTGCCCCAGATATCCCGGCTGTAGCCGGTGATGCGGTTGTACTCATAGGGCCTAAGCGAGGTGCTTTGGCCATGATCGCCGTGACATCGGGAGCATTCAAAGCCGGCGTTTTCAGAATGCGCGGCATGCGAGAAGAACACGCAGTCCGGCTGGCGGGAATAAACCAGCCAGGGAATGGGTTGGTCGGCCTGCAGGTACTTCATGAACTCCTTCTCAGCCGGATCCTCACCCAACGCCTCATCGGCGCTGTGACACTCCTTGCAGGATTCAATGTCGGGAATGCCGGTGAAGGACCCGTCCTCGCGGAATGTGTGGCAACTCTTACAGCCGTCATCCACCTGCTCCAAGTGGATTTTGTGATCAAACTGGAAGGGTTGCGGTTTCTCCGCATAAAGGATCGTGGGCGTGATCCAGAATCCGAAAGCAGACCCCAATACCACGCCCAGGATCAACAGGAGCCAGTCCGCACGCGACCGTTGTTTTTTAGCTTGCTGGTGCGTCGCCATATGACCCATGCCTTTGGTTAAAGCAAAAAAGCCTTAGTATAAAGGTTCCCGACCGCCCACCGGCACCTGGCGCCGGCCTCGGCCCAATAAATCCTTGGAACCCAACCTCTTAGCTGCCCGGTCTATGCTGTGCCCGATTGCACAAACGCACGCGCCAAACCAGGGCGGCTTTGGACTGGAGCAAAATAGCAGCAAAACAAGGGTGCTGTCAACATTGATCCCGATCAGCGGCCGGGTCTTTTTTGAAGAGCTAAATCAGCTTGGCGGCTTTGTAAATCACCCGCAAGGTGTCGGGGGTTAACCGGGCCTGTTCCAGATCGCCCAAAGCCACCCAGCGGGCCTGGTCCGCGTCGTCCCCGGCTTGGGGATCGGCCGCCTGGGCGCTGCACAGATAATCAAGCAAAACATAATGATATTCCACCCTGCCCTGGTCGTCGCGCAAGATGCGTTCGAACACCTCCACCAGGGGGCCCACCGAGGCGGTGATGCCGGTTTCTTCCAGAATCTCCCGGGCACAGGCCTCTTTGAGGCTCTCGCCCACCTCCACCCCGCCGCCGGGCAGGGACCAGAGTCCCTTGCTGGGCTCCACGCCCCGCTTGACCAAAAGCACCAGGTCGCCGGCCATGACGATGCCGCCCACCCCCAGAACCGGGCGTTGGGGATAGCGCCTCCCCATGCCTCTATTTGCTTTGCAAGACCGAGCGGAAGTAATCCACCGTGGGGGCCAGGCCCGAGGCCAGCTTCACCGCGGGGCTCCATCCCAGCTTTTGCCGGGCCAGGGTGATGTCGGGCCGGCGGCGGGTGGGATCATCCGGCGGCAGGTCCTGGTGCACGATCCGGCTGTCGGAACCGGTGAGATCCAATACCTGTTGGGCCAACTCCAACATGGTGAATTCATCCGGGTTGCCCAGGTTCACCGGGCCGGTGAAGTTCTCGGACTCCATCATGGCGATGAGCCCGGCCACCAGGTCGCTGACGTAGCAAAACGACCGGGTTTGCCGGCCGTCGCCGTAGATGGTGATGGGTTCGCCCTTGAGGGCCTGCACCGCGAAGTTTGACACCACGCGGCCGTCGTCTATGGCCATGCGCGGGCCGTAGGTGTTGAAGATGCGTACGATGCGCACCTCGACCTCGTTGGAGCGGTGGTAATCCATCATCAGGGTCTCGGCCAGGCGCTTGCCCTCGTCATAGCAGGAGCGCAGGCCGATGGGGTTGACGTTGCCCCAGTAATCCTCGGTCTGGGGGTGCACCTGGGGATCGCCGTAGACCTCGCTGGTGGAGGCCTGCAGGATACGAGCCTCCACCCGCTTGGCCAGGCCCAGCATGTTCAGCGTTCCCAGGACGTTGGTCTTCACGGTCTTGACCGGGTTGTACTGATAGTGCACCGGGCTGGCCGGGCAGGCCAAGTTGTAGACCTGGTCCACCTCCAACAGAATCGGCTCCACCACGTCGTGCCGCACCATTTCAAAGCGGGGGTTGTCCAGGTGCTGAAGCAGGTTGTCCTTGCTGCCCGTAAAGTAATTGTCCAGGCTGAGCACCTCGTGGCCCCGCTCCAACAGAGCGTCCACCAAATGGGAGCCGATGAAACCCGCCCCTCCGGTGACCAAAATGCGCGACAAATGCCATCCTCCTTTAGGGCCCCAGGGAGTCGCGC
>JANQFN010000428.1 GCA_028277825.1 Desulfarculaceae bacterium | reverse complement strand
CACCTGCCCCCGCTGCCTGGACCCCTGCTGCCTCAGCGCCCGGGTCTGGCTGGATTTTCGGGACCTGCTCTTTTTGCATCTTACCGGCCAGGCCCTGCCTGTGGCCCAGCTCCGCTCCCGGCCCGGCCAGGCCTGCCGCTATTTGGGGCCCAAGGGATGCACCCTGCCTCGGCTGAGCCGGCCCTGGGTCTGCGCCTGGTATCTCTGTCCGCCCCAGAAACGGCGGCTGCGGCGCCTGAAACGTAAGGATCAGGAGGAATTCGCGCACTTGCTGGAGGAAGTCAAGGCGGGCCGCAAGCTAATGGAGACCGCCTTTGTACAGGCCATGGGGTAGCCTGTAAAAGGGGCCCGCCTCAAGTTCGAAGCTTACTCAAGGATCAGCTTGATAGGTCTCCAGCAGCAGCGTCTCGGCCTTGGGGGCGAACAGCCTGATATAGTCCCGGATATCGGCCAGGTGTTGCTTGACCGCCCGGGCCCCGATGCCGGCCGGGGCGTAGACCGCGAACAGGGCCTGGCCGGTGGCGGCGGTGATTTTGGAGCGCTCGTCCGGGCCATAGACCACGTCAGAGATGACGCCCGCCTGGTCGGCCATGAACATGTCGCCTGCTTTGATCACCTGCTTGCGGCCCCCCATGCCCAAATACTCTTCCCCGCCCTGGGCCGCCTCCAGGCGCACCGGACCTTGCACCTTACTCAAGTCGTGGCCAGCGGTGAGCAGGCGGTTTTTCAACTCGGCCATGAACATGGCAGTGACCAGGGGGGTCACTTGGGGAATGGACCGGCCCTTGAGGGCCACGCTCTCCACCTGCAGGGTCACGAAATAGGTCTTTTTGAAGCGCTTGTAATGGGCGGCGTAGGCCTGGATCACGGGATCGGCCTTGATGGCAGCGCGGTCAGGGAATTGCTCGGCCAGTTCTTGCTCCAGACGCCGCTTGGCTTCGGCCAGCGCCGAGTTCTCGGAATCGGCGGCGGCCCCGGAGACCGCCAGCAGCCCGGCCACCGCCCCGGGAAAGGCCCGGCGCCAGGCCGGGGATACTTGCAGCCCCTCTTCAGCGATTGATTGCCAAACCATGGTTCTCCTGCCGTAAGGTTTCCACCAGGGCAGAACCGCCTGGCGCCGGCCCCATTGCCGTCATGAATTGTACAATAATTTTTGGGCTGGCAGGCGACGTGGTGTCGCGCTGGTTTTAAAAAAGGGCCCGCTCCGGCCGGCCTCCCATATCCAAGCCGGTCCGTTTTTATATGAGGCCGGTCCGAAGCGGGCCGGAACCAGACCGGAGCCGCCCCTGGCCCCGGGATGGTTATTTTTTCAACCAAGAGGTGACCCCGTATTGATCCAGGTCGTTGGCGGTGAACCGGGTTCCGCCGTGCCAGCATATGACTGCGGTGCGCAGCCGCCGCCCGCCCGGGCCCAGGCTGATGAACACCCGGGTGACGCCATGGCCCGCGTCCTGGCTGGTGTAATGCAACTCCTGATCCAGCCCCATCAAGCCCCGGGCGCTGAGCCGCCCGTCGGCGTGGAAGGTGAGATCGGTCCAATCGCCGGTCCGGGGGGGTGGGTCCAGGCGAATCCAGGAGCCGCCCAACTCGCCGTCCCGCTGGCCGCCGCCCCGGCGGCCAGGCTCCCGGCGGGAACCGCTTCCGGGCGGCCAGCCCGCGCCGGAGGCATGGTGATCTTCCCCCAACGCCCTCTTGCTGCCTTGACTCTCAAACATGACAGACCTCCTCAGTGGGCCGAGGCCAGGAAAAAGGCCGCCGCCACCGCCACAAAGGCGATCTTCAGCAAATCCCATCGGTCCAGGTTCGGCCTTTTCTCTCTGACAACTGCCCGATTCATATCCCTCTCCTTGACTCCATGTATCGCAAGGAGAATGCCAAAACAGGGCGGAATTGCCTTAAAAAGGTCCCGCGAGAGGTCCAGACTGTAAACAGTATTTAAAAACGGACAGTTAAGCTGGCGATACTGCTGGAGATAAGCCGAGAAGTCAGCCGGACAAGTGAAAAAGCCCCGCCAGGAGGGCGGGGCCGCTGGTTAAGAAACGTCTATTTGTCGATATTTCGCCGCTCAGTGGGCCAGGTAGATGGCCTCGCACAGGGCGCCCATGTCCTGGCCCATCTTGACCAAATCCTTTATGCCGCTGGCAAAGCAACCGTTTACATAGAAGGCGAACACCA
>JANQFN010000425.1 GCA_028277825.1 Desulfarculaceae bacterium | reverse complement strand
CAAAGCTACGTCGAGCTTGGAGCGCAGCCGGCAACACCGCCAGCGCTTGGCTGGCGCAGCCGGACGACCGGCCTTCGTGAAATATCCGGGCTAGGCCCGCCCCCATAATAACAAACAGGCAGATGCCCTGCCGGTGTTGAGATGGTTCGACAAGGCCTCTGCCAGCATTAAGCGCACAACTGGCTGTGTGCGCTTTGTTACAGACTTTTTTACCCGCCTTCTTGGTTTTCCAACTCCTCCAGCTCCAGGGCCAGGCGCTCCCACTTTTGACTCAGTTTCTCCAGGCGCTTTTCAGCCCGGCCGTGCTCCTTGGTCAGCTTGCTCCAGCGGGGGCCGTCGGCCACTGCCTCGGGCAACACCATCTCGGCCACCAGGGCGTCCAGCTCGGCCTGGGCCTGATCCACCTGGGCCTCCACCGCCTCCAGCCTGTCTTTGAGCGGCTTGAGCCGCTTGTAGCGTTTGTTGCGGGCCTCGGCCTCGGCCCGTTTCTGGGCCGCGCTCTTGCGTTTGCCATTGGCCGCTTTTTTGTTTCCGGTCTGGGACGGCATTGGGGAAGCGGTTTGCGCTACGGCTGGGGCCGGTTCCGTTTGGCCGGGCAGGCGCCGCCGCCAGAGGCGTTGGAAGTCGTCGTAGTTGCCCGGGAACAGGGTGACCCGGCCGTGCTCCACGTGGGCCACCTTGTTGGCCACCGCGTTGATCAGGTGGCGGTCGTGGCTGATCAGGACCAGGGTGCCTGCATAGTCCTTGAGCGCCGCTTCCAGAACTTTGCGCGAGGCGATGTCCAGATGGTTGGTTGGTTCGTCCAGGAGCAGGAAGTTGGGTGCCTGGATCAAGAGCTTGGCCAACACCAGGCGGGAACGCTCACCGCCCGAAAGCACCTTGACCTTTTTGAACACGTCGTCGCCATGGAACAGGAAGGCGCCCAGCAGGGAACGCTGGGAGCCGTGGGGCATCAGGCCGGCCACGCTGCCCAACTCCTCCAGGGCCTCGTTGTCCGGATTCAGGTCGTCCAGGGCGTGCTGGGAGAAAAGGCCCATCTTCACCCGTCCGCCCACCAGCCGGCGGCCGGCTTGATGCGGGACCGTGCCGGCCAATAGCTTCAACAGCGATGACTTGCCCGCGCCGTTTTTACCCAACAGGGCCAGGCGGTCGCCGGCCTGCAGGGTGAAGTCCAGGCCCTGGTACACCAAGTTGTCGCCGTAGGCTAGGTCCACGCTCAGCAACTCCAGGACGATCTTGGCCGAACGCTCGGCCCGGGGCAACTCCAGCTTGATGGCCTGGTCCTGGGGCGGCGGCTTGAGCCGCTCCATCTTTTCCAGCATCTTCAAACGGCCTTGCACCTGCTTGGCCCGGTCCTTACGCGTGCGGTTTTTGTCCACGAAAAGCTGGATCTGCCTAATGCGCTCCTGCTGGCTGTCAAAAGCCGCCTGCTGGGCGTGCCGCCTCTGTTGGCGCTGTTTTTCGAAGTGGCTGTAGTTGCCGCCATAGGTGAAAAGCTGGCCGTCCTCCAACTCCACGATGCGGTTGACCACCTTGTCCAAAAAGACTCGGTCGTGGCTGACCAGGAGCAGGGAGGCCGGGCTCTCTATCAGATAGTTCTCCAGCCAGAGCAGGGACTCCAGGTCCAGGTGGTTGGTGGGCTCGTCCAACAGAATCAGGTCCGGGGCGGAGAGCAGCAGCCGGGCCAGGGCGGCGCGCATCAGCCAGCCGCCGGACAAGGTGCTCACCTCGCGGTTAAACAACTCCTGCTCAAAGCCCAGGCCGAACAGCACCCGGCTGGCCCGGGCTTCCAGGTCATAGCCGCCCAGCTGCTCGAAGATGCTCTGCAACTGCCCCTGCCGGGCCAGAAGCTCCTCCAACTCATCCCCGCCTTGCACCCGGCCCAGCTCCTGGTGCACGTCCTCCAGTTCCCGCTCCACCCGGCCCAACTGGTCGCCAGTCTCCATGGCCAGCTCCAGGACGGTGCGGCCGGAAAAATGCAACAGCTCCTGGGGCAGATAGCCCAGGCGCAAATGCCGCGCCTTGAACACCTCGCCCTCATCAGGCTCGATGTTACCCAGCATCAGGCCCAGCAGGGTGGATTTGCCCGCGCCGTTGGGCCCCACCAGGCCCAGACGCTGACTGGGCCCCACGTGCAGGCTCACGTCTCTGAGCACGTCCTGCTTGCCGTAGTATTTGCAGACGTTGTGCAGAGTGATCATGGGGCCTATTGATAACATCGCCGGGCGCGGCTAGCAAGGCGCCAGGTTTATTAAAGGCGCGCCTGCGTGCTATCATCTCGCCGGCGCATATTTTTTGGGGAGGAAGCATGCAAGACGCGCCCCTGTACTACAACTTCATCAGCTTGGGCGGGCTGTTCTGCCTGCTGGCCCTGGCCCGGCTCTGTGGCCTTCGGCGCGGCCCCACGGCCTGGCGCACCCTGGCCTGGGGGGTGGGCCTGCAACTGGGCATCGGCGCCCTGGTCTTCGCCCTGCCCGCGGGCCGGGGCGGGCTGTGGGCGGTGAACGCGGCGGCGACCAAGCTGCTGGAGTTTTCCCGGGCGGGCATACACTTTCTCTTCGGGCCCCTGGGCCTGGGGCCTGGTCAGGAGGGCTCTTTGGGCTTTATCCTGGCGGTGCAGGCACTGCCCACGGTGGTGTTCTTCATGGCCCTCACCGCCTTGCTCTACCAGGCCGGCATCCTGCAAAAGATCGTGCGCGGCTTTTCCCATGTGTTCGTGCGCAGCCTGGGCACCAGCGGGGCCGAGTCCTTGGGCGTGGCCAGCCTGATTTTCGTGGGCGTGGAGTCCGCGGGCATGGTGCGGCCCTTTTTGCCCAAGTTCACCCGTTCGGAATTCTTCTGCCTTTTGACCGCGGCCATGTCCACCGTGGCCTCCAGCGTGCTTGGCGTGTACGTGATCACCCTGCAAGGCGACTTCCCCAACATCGCCGGCCACCTGGTCAGCGCCTCGGTGATCTCGGCGCCGGCGGCCATCGTGGTGGCCAAGCTCATGGAGCCCGAGACCGGCGAGCCGCTCACCGCCGGGCAGGTGGTGGACCCGGCCCTGGGCAAGTATGGGGGTTATATGGAGGCCATCAGCCAGGGCTCCATGGACGGGGTCAAGCTCCTGGTGGGCATCGTGGCCCTGCTGCTCAGCTTTTTGGGGCTGGTGGCTCTGGCCAACGGCCTGGTGGGCTGGCTGGGCGGCCTGGTTGGCTTACAGGGCCTGAGCATCCAGGGAATGCTGGGCTGGCTGGGCTATCCCCTGGCCCTGGCCATGGGGGTGCCGCCGGTGGACGCCGGCGCGGTAGGTTCGCTGTTAGGCCAGCGGGTGCTTTTGACCGAGATCCCCACCTACGTTGAGCTGGGCAAGCTCTTGGCAGGCAACGGCTTGGTCTACGGTCGCAGCGCAGTGGTGGCCTCTTATGCCCTGTGCGGATTCGCCCACGTGGCCTCCATGGCCATCTTCGTAGGCGGCTTCGGGGCCTTGGCCCCGGGGCGCATGGGCGAGTGGAGCCGGCTGGGCCTCAAGGCGCTGTGGGCCGCCACCCTGGCCACGGTGATGACCGGCTGTGTGGCCGGCCTGTTTGCCAGCGGAGGGGCGACTTTGCTGGGCCTGGGGCAATAAAGGATAGGACAGCAGTCGGACCGCCAACGGCATAGTCAAACAGCTTGGCAAAAGGAAACGGGCAACCAGGTTTAATCCGGCTGCCCGCTATTGGGGTTTTCAATATGGTCGGGACGACTGGATTTGAACCAGCGACCCCTTGAACCCCATTCAAGTGCGCTCCCATACTGCGCCACGTCCCGACACAGGCTGGATTTTTACCACCTGGACGGCGGGTTGTCAATTGAAGGCGGCAGAGCTGAGCAAGGTGGCCAGCCCAGCTTCCAATGTCCCCAGCGCCTTGGCCAAATCTCCCCCCACCCGGCGTGGTGCGCTAAACCAGGCAGCCTCGATCTCAGCGCCTTTTGGCTCCGGTTCTTCCCCGGTCAGCCGGGCGGCCTGGGCCCTTAACACCCTTGGCCCGTTCCGCAAGACTGGCCCCAGGGCGTCTTCCAGTTGGGCCAGAACCTGTTCTGTTTCAGGGTCCTGTCCGGCGGCCTCGGCCACAGCCTGAGACAACCTGAGCAGCGACCAGAACTCCAACCCCCGGGCCCCCCTTCGCCACAGGGGCATGATCGGGTGGCGCGGCTGCCACAGGCCCAGTTCGCGTCCCAAGTCCCACAACTCCCGGACCCGGGAGGCCAAATGGGCGGCGCGCTGATTCAGCCGCTTCGGTTCCATGGCCTTTTGCGTCTTGACTTGTGCCCCATCGCCCAGCCAGCCTTGCCAAAGGTTCATCAGGGTTTGGCCGCCGGACTCGGAATCCATGGTGTCCAGATGCAGATAGGTGAGCAGCAGGCGGCCTCGGCCCAGCTTGGCCCGGATGGCCGCGGGCTGGCCCCAGAGGCAGTCCGGGTCCAGGGCCATATGGTAGGCGGCTTCAAGGGCGGGCCAGTCAGCCGGGTCGGTCTGGTTCACCATCAGGTCGGCCACGCACAGGTCAGGCCCGGGCCCTTGGTAGCGGGCCAACACCTTTACCTCGGGTGACTCGGGTTCGGCAAACTGCCCGGGCCACCAGACGTGGAAGCAAGATGGATTTTTTTGGCCTTGCCACAATGAGTGTTCGCCTTGTCCCCTGGCAGGCCGCACCAGCACCTCGCCGGAGAGCCCGGGCAGGCGTTGGGCGCCCTGGGCGCGGCCCAGCTTCACCAGACCCAGGCCGTCAGGCACTGACAGGGCCAGGCCGGCTCCCCCGCAGAGGCCCAAATAGCGGCCGCCCTGCTCAACGAAGCGGCGTATCTCGTGGGCGCCATTACGACCCAGGGCCTCTTTTTTCAAGGAGGCGTATCCACCGGGCACCACCAGCAGCCGGGCCCCGGCCAGCCCGCCGGCTGCTATCTGGGCCGCGCTGATGGGTGTAAGCGCCAGGCCCCGGGCCGCGCAGGCTTCCAGGGTCATCAAGGACCAGAGGCCGCCTTTGTCCCACAGGAGGCGGGCTGGGGGAGGGGAGAGGGTCATGTTGCGGGGCTAGCCCGGATATTTCACGAAGGCCGGTCGTCCGGCTGCGCCAGCCAAGCGCTGGCGGTGTTGCCGGCTGCGCTCCAAGCTCGACGTAGCTTTGGCT
>JANQFN010000389.1 GCA_028277825.1 Desulfarculaceae bacterium | reverse complement strand
CCGTACACTGATAGCGTAGACGTTTTTTTCATAACACACCGATAAATGCTACCCGCATCGCCAATGCCGTCCAACCTTCGTGAAATATCCGGGCTAGCTCCCCGGGAAATGAATCGCGCTCCGCCCGCCGCCCCGCAAACGGCGCTCCGCCAGTTATTATCGCCCCTGATTCGCCCATTGTTTTTGACAATTGGGTTTCATTTGCCCGCCGCCCTGCTTTTTGGCCCCAAACCGGCAAGGGGCCCAGGGTGCGCGAAACGACAGCGTCACCATAATGTAGTCCCCCTGTAACAACATCTCCCTCTTGATCCTGCATAGTTTGGCTGAATCAAACAGTGCCAGGGCTCTGAGTTTTTTCGGCCTGGACGCTAATGGAGAGCAGATGCCGTTTAAAGGCTTGATCATTCTGATTTTACTGGCATTATCCTGCCTGGCCTATTGGGCGGGGCGCCGCCGAGCCTTCAAGATCGCCGGAGGGCGCCGCGGCTTGCAGAGCCTGCACTCCCGCCCGGTGTATTACGGCTGGCTCACCGCCCTGTGGTGCTTGATACCCGCCGTCTTGGTTTTAGGGGTTTGGAGCGCCGCGGAAAACACCATAATCACCAAACTGGTGGTGAGCGAACTGCCCGCCCGGATGCAACAGCTGCCTCCCAGTCGCCTGGCCCTGGTGATTAACGACATCAAAAACACCGCCCATGGCAACATCGCCGCAGTGAAAGAAGATCCGGCCATCATCCAGGCGGCGGAGCACATGCAGCACCTGGAAGGCATGGCCGATTGGGCGCTGGTGGTGCTGGTTTTGTGCCTGGCCGCCTTGACCGCCTCTTTAGTCTTGAGACGGATCAAACCCAGGATGCGGGCGCGCAACCAGGTGGAGTCGGTGCTCAAGATCATCCTGGTGGCCTGCTCCACGGTGGCCATCTTCACCACCATCGGCATCGTGCTCTCGGTGCTGTTCGAGGCGATCCGCTTTTTCCAGCACATCCCCATCACCGAGTTCCTCTTCGGCCTGGATTGGAGCCCGCAGATGGCCATCCGCGAGGACCAGGTGGGCTCCTCGGGCGCCTTCGGGGCGGTGCCGGTGTTCGCGGGCACCATGCTGATCTCCTTCATCGCCATGCTGGTGGCGGTACCCATCGGTCTGTTCGCGGCCATATACCTCTCGGAGTACGCGGGCAAGCGCCTGCGCGCCTATGCCAAGCCGCTGATGGAGATCCTGGCCGGCATACCCACGGTGGTGTACGGCTTTTTCGCGGCGCTCACCGTGGCTCCCCTGATCAGAAACAGCGGCGGGTTGTTGGGCTTGGACGTGTCGTCCGAAAGCGCCTTGGCCGCCGGGCTGGTCATGGGCATCATGATCATCCCCTTCGTCTCCTCGCTTTCTGACGACGTGATCAACGCGGTGCCCCAGGCCCTGCGCGACGGGGCCTATGGACTGGGCGCCACCAAGAGCGAGACGGTGAAACACGTCATATTGCCCGCGGCCCTGCCCGGCATCGTGGGCGGGGTGCTCCTGGCGGTCAGCCGGGCCATCGGCGAGACCATGATCGTGGTGATGGCCGCCGGCCTGGCCGCCAACCTGACGGCCAACCCCCTGCAGGCGGTGACCACCGTCACCGTGCAGATCGTGACCCTGTTGGTGGGGGACCAGGAATTCGACAGTCCCAAGACCCTGGCCGCCTTCGCTCTGGGCCTGGTGCTGTTCGTGGGCACCCTGGGCCTCAACGTTATAGCCTTGCGCGTAGTGCGCAAATACAGGGAGCAATATGAATAAGCCCGGCCAAGCAGCCAACGGCGGCCAGCGCCCCATAGATATCGTGAAGGGCGGCATGGTCCGGCGGCACCGCGCCGAGCGCCGCTTCAAGATCTACGGCCTCAGCGCCATCGTGCTCAGCCTGGCTTTTTTGTCCTTCCTGCTCATAAGCATCGTCAGCCAGGGCTACAGTGCTTTTCAGCAGACCTATATCAAGCTGGAGATCAATTTCGACCAGAATGTGCTCTCGGGCAACCTGGCCACCGCCAATTACCAGGCCCTGGTCAAAAAGGCCCTGTACAAGCTGTTCCCTGATGTGAAAGGACGCGGCGACAAGCGCCACCTGGCCAAGCTGGTGAGCCCCGGGGCCAGCTTCGACCTCAGGAAAATGGTGCTGGCCGACCGCCACATCATCGGCACCACCCGTGAGGTCTGGCTGCCGGCCAACGATGACGTGGACATGGCGGTGAAGGGGCATTACCGGCGCGACGTGGCCGAAAGCGAACGCCGCCTGACCGACAAGCAGTTGGCCTGGATCGACGTACTGGAGCACCGCCAGCGCCTGGAAAAGCGCTTCAACGTGACCTTCTTCACCGCCGGTGACAGCCGTGAGCCCGAGCAGGCCGGCATTCTGGGCGCGGCCATGGGCTCCTTCTACACCCTCATCGTCACCCTGGTGCTCAGCTTTCCCATCGGGGTGGCGGCGGCGATCTACCTGGAGGAGTTCGCGCCCACCAACAAGTGGACCGATCTCATTGAGGTCAACATCAACAACCTGGCCGCGGTGCCCTCCATCGTCTTCGGCCTTTTGGGCCTGGCGGTGTTCTTGAACTTTTTCGGCCTGCCCCGCTCCGCACCACTGGTGGGCGGGTTGGTGCTGACCCTGATGACTCTGCCCACCATCATCATCGCCAGCCGGGCGGCGCTTAAATCGGTGCCGCCCTCCATCCGGGAGGCGGCCCTGGGCATCGGCTCTTCCAAGATGCAGATGGTCTTAAACCACGTGCTGCCCCTGGCCATGCCCGGCATGCTCACCGGCACCATCATCGGCATGGCCCAGGCCCTGGGCGAGACCGCGCCGTTGTTGATGATCGGCATGGTGGCCTTCATCGTGGACATCCCCGCCGGTTTCACCGACCCGGCCACGGTGCTGCCGGTGCAGATCTATCTGTGGGCGGACAGCCCGGAGCGGGCCTTTGTGGAGCGCACCTCGGCGGCCATCATGGTGCTGTTGGCCTTTTTGATCGCCATGAATTTGGTAGCCATCTTGTTGCGCAAGCGCTTCGAGCGGCGCTGGTAGATATGGCCGCCGGCGCCGGCAAATAAGCAAACCATGTGCCGGGTACACCACCGGTCCCGGCGCATAGACAACGTAAGAGGACAACCAAAACTAAGCAGTTGACGGAGGAGACAATGTTGAAGAAAGTGATCGTGAGCGTCGCAATCCTCAGCCTGGTCCTGGCGGCCGGCATGGCAAACGCCGCGGGGCGCGACTACATCAGCATCGTGGGTTCTTCCACGGTCTATCCCTTTGCCACCGTGGTGGCCGAGCAGTTCGGCAAGTCCACCAAGTTCAAGACCCCCAAGATCGAGTCCACCGGCTCCGGCGGCGGTCTCAAGCTGTTCTGCGCCGGCGTTGGCGTGGAGCACCCCGACATCACCAACGCCTCGCGCCGCATCAAGGCTTCCGAGTGCGCCCGGTGCGCCAAAAACGGCGTCACCGACGTCATTGAGGTGAAGGTCGGCTACGACGGCATCGTGTTGGCCAACAGCAAAAAGGCCAAGCCCTTCAACCTGACCCGCAAGGACATCTACCTGGCCCTGGCCAAGCAGGTCCCGGATCCGGCCGGCGGCGAGAAGCTGATCCCCAACCCCTATAAAACCTGGAAAGACGTCAACCCCAGCCTGCCCGCGGTTAAGATCGAGGTGCTGGGCCCTCCGCCCACCAGCGGCACCCGTGACGCCTTCGCCGAGCTGGCCATGGGCGGCGGCGCCAAGAAGATCAAGTGGATCAAGGCCTTGAAGAAGAAGAACAAGAAGGCCTTCAAGAAGATCGCCTACACCGTGCGCGAGGACGGCGCCTATGTCGAGGCCGGCGAGAACGACAACCTGATCGTGCAGAAGCTGGTGGCCAACCCCAACGCCCTGGGCGTGTTCGGCTTCAGCTTCCTGGACCAGAACACCGACAAGATCCAAGGCTCCAAGGTTGACGGCGTGTCTCCCACCTTCGAGAACATCGCCAAGGGCACCTACCCGGTGTCCCGCCCCCTGTTCTTCTACGTGAAGAAGGCCCACATCGAGTCGATCCCCGGCATGAAGGAATACCTGGCCGAGTTCACCAGCGAAAAGGCCTGGGGCAACGACGGCTATCTGTCTGAAAAGGGTATGATCCCCATGCCCGATAAGGAGCGCGGCAAGTTCGCCGAAGACGTCAAGACTTTGAGCATTCTTTCCTGCGGCGACCTCAAGAAGTAGACTGTAGAAACAACATGCCCGACCGGGGCCGGCTTCTCCAAGCCAGGGAGGCCGGCCCCATCGCCATCCCCAGAGATGAGGCAGTTAGGCGACATGGAAACAAATAATTCAGGCGTTGAGCCGGAACCCACCGAAGACGGCGCCCCTGAAGCGGCGCCGGCCCTGAAAAACGGCCGGTTGGTCAGCCGCGAGGACCGCCGCACCGTGGGCATCCCCACGGTGGACAATCCCCGCATGCGCACCGAACACGTGGACGTCTACTACAACTATGGCGAGAAGCACGCTATCAAGGACGTGACCCTGGATTTGGCCCGCAACGAGGTGCTGGCCATGATCGGTCCCTCGGGCTGCGGCAAGTCCACCTACCTGCGCTGCCTCAACCGCATGAACGACACCATAGATGGCTGCCAAGTAAGCGGCAAGATCACCTTGGACGGAGAGGATATCTATGCCCCCAGGGTGGACGTGAGTCCGCTGCGGGCCCAGATAGGCATGGTGTTCCAAAAACCCAATCCCTTTCCCAAGTCCATATGGGAAAACGTGGCCTACGGCCCCCGCATCCACGGTCTGGCCACCAACCGCTCCGAACAAGACGAGGTGGTGGAGACCAGCCTCAAGCGGGCGGGTTTGTGGGAGGAGGTCAAGGACCATTTGCAGGATCCGGGCACCGGCCTCTCCGGAGGCCAGCAACAGCGCCTTTGCATCGCACGCACCATTGCGGTCAGCCCGGAGGTGATCCTGATGGACGAACCTTGCTCCGCCCTGGACCCCATCTCTACCGCGGTGATTGAAGATTTGATCAATGAATTGAAAGAACACTACTCCATAGCCATCGTCACCCACTCCATGCAACAGGCTTCCCGCGTGAGCCAGCGCACTGCCTATTTTCATTTAGGCGACCTCATCGAGGTGGGGCCGACCGAGCAGGTATTCACCACTCCGCTGCACCAGCTGACCGAGGATTACATTACCGGCCGCTTTGGTTAGGGCGGCACCACGGGGAGAACAGGCATGGAAAAAGAGCACACCTACAAGGTCTTCGACGAGGAGTTGCGGCAGTTGACCCAGGCGATCAACCGCATGATGGCCCTGGCGGATTCCCAATTGAAGTCATCCATGCAGGCCCTGCAGGAGCATGACGCCGATTTGGCGAAACGCACCATGGAGCGTGACGTCAAAGTGAACGAACTGCAAAAGGTGGTGGACGGTTGCACCTTGCGTCTGTTGGCCATGCGCCAGCCATTTGCCAAGGACCTGCGTCAGATTCTAACCGCCGGCCGCATGGCCGCCGATATCGAGCGCATCGCCGACTATGCCTCCAACGTGGCCGGTCACAGCTTGAAGCTGGGTGGCCGTAAGATACAAAAGCCGGTGGAGTTGATAGTCAGGATGGGCACGATCGCCAGCGAGATGCTCAACCAGGTGTATCGCGCCTATCAGAGCGCAGACGTGAAAGAGGCCGTGGCGGCCTGGCGACGGGACCGCGAGATAGACGAACTCTACGGCGAGGCCTACGAGGGGCTCAGCCAGTACATCGCCGACGAGCCCGAATGCATCGACCCCTGCCTGGCCCTGGTGCACGCGGTGCGCGCCCTGGAACGCATCGGCGACCACATCACCAACCTGGCCGAACAGGTGTACTTCCAGGTCACCGGCAGAGTCTACCCAGAGGCAGAGGATATGACGGACAATCCGTCTTCGTGAGCCTGGGTTGAGC
>JANQFN010000398.1 GCA_028277825.1 Desulfarculaceae bacterium | reverse complement strand
TGCCGTATCCTGGCTGGTCAGACCGACAACTGGTTCGGTTCTTTGGCCTACCACGTGCGTCAGTATGTGGGCCTGAACGAAGGCGCCAAGCTGCTGCTGTTCGGCTGGGGTGCTCTCTGGCCGCACCGCGTTCCGCAGGTGCAGTTCACCTATAACACCGCCAAGTGGGGCGTCCAGTTCGCGCTGGAGGAGCCTCGCCAGAAGACCAACTACTCTGGCGCCGGCACCGACGCGAAGTTTAACTTCCCCCGCGCCAGCCTGACCTTCATGTTCAAGGCCGGCGGTTTCATGACCCACCCGGGCTTCAGCTTCGTGCAGCACCAGTATGAGGCCGGCTCTGCCAGCGTGGGTTCTGACAGCTCCTACAACACCTGGGCCTTCGTGCTGCCCATCAAGTTCACCGCCGGTGCTTTCACCCTGAAGTTCCAGGGTCACTACGGCGTGAACTTCGCGACGGAGTATCCCTTCTACCCCGTCGCTCTGACCCGTCCCTTCGTCAAGGCCAACGGCGACTATGACGACACCACCATCTACGGTGGCTACATTGCCGGTGAGTACAAGGTCGGCAAGGTCATGATTACCGGTGGTTTCGGTACGGAGCGTTTCTCCAACGACTCCTGGAAGGCCGCCAACGGCTTCTCCAAGGACGAGAACACCCGTTACGCCTTCTTCGTGGCCGTGCCTTACCAGGTCACCAAGAACTTCGGCATCCACCCCGAGTGGTCCTACTTCAGCTATGGCGACAGCCCCACCACGGGCAACGACCAGGGCAACGAGTGGCTGCTGGGCATCCAGTTCCGCTTCGTCTTCTAAGAAGCGCCTAACTGGTTAAATAAATCACCCCAAGGGGGCCGGGTCATCCCGGCCCCCTTTTCTTTCTTTGCGTACTGTAAAAGCACATTGTGACGCCCCACCGGTTTGCCTCATAATGGAAGCAGTTACGGCATAACCCGCAATCAGCAGAGGTAAGAGGCCATGAAACGTTTCACCATGATCATAGCGGTGGTGGCCGTCTTGGCCCTGGCCGCTCCCGCCCTGGCCGATATCGCCAGCCCCAGCCCTCAGTTCAGCGTGGGCGCCCGCATGCTGACCGATTTTGGCTGGTGGAACCGCAGCGATGAGTTGACCACCAGCGGCAAAGACGTGGGCACCATCTTTTTGAACATGCCGGGCCACTCCTTTTTGCGCACCCGCTACTACAACGCCGACAAGAGCGTGGGCGGACGCATCGAGCTGGGCCTGAAGTCCCTGCAGCCCGAGGCCAGCGTCAGCTTGCGCTACGCCTACGGCTACTGGCGGGTGGGCAACTTCCGCCTGCTGGCCGGTCAGACCGACAACTGGTTCGGTTCCCTGGCCTACCACGCGCGCCAGTATGTGGGTCTGAACGAAGGGGCTAAGCTGCTGCTGTTCGGCTGGGGCGCCTTGTGGCCCCACCGGGTGCCCCAGGTGCAGTTCACCTATTCCACCGCCACCTGGGGCGTGCAGTTCGCCCTGGAGGAGCCGCGGGACCGGGACACCTGGGGCGGGGCCACCAACGTGGACATCGTCTACACCTTCCCCCGGGCCAGCCTGACCTTAATGTTCAAGGCCGGCGGCTTCATGACCAGTCCCGGTTTTTCCTACGTGAACCACCAGTACGAGGCCGGCGCCGGCTCCTTTGACGACTCTTGGACCACCTGGGCCATCAACGTGCCGGCCAAGTTCACCGCCGGGGCCTTCACCATCAAGTTCCAAGGCCACTACGGAATCAACTTCCAGGACGAGTATCCTTTCTACGGCGCCAGGATGCAGGGCGCCACCTCCGGCGGCGTCACCGGGGTACCCCTGTACGGGCCCATCCTGGTGGTGGGCTCGGGCGTGAAGGACGCCACCATCTACGGCGGCTACCTGGCCGGCGAGTACAAAATCGGCAAGGTGATGCTCACCGCTGGTATCGGCATGGAGCACGTGCAAAACGACGCCTGGAACACGGCGAATGGCTTTGCCAAGGACAACAACACCCGCACCGCCTTCTTCGTGGCGGCGCCCTACCAGGTCACCAAGAACTTCGGGGTGCACCCCGAGTGGTCCTATTTCAAACACGGCGACAGCCCGGCCACGGGCAACGACCAGGGCAACGAGTGGCTCCTGGGCATCCAGTTCCGCTTCGTGTTCTAAGCCCCCTGGCAAAACAGATCCGTTTATCAGGGCCGGGTATCCCGGCCCTGTCTTTTTTGCTCCGGGTCTGCGACGGCCCAAGACAGGAAGAAAGGCCCCGTAAGCAGCAGGGACCCCCGGCTGGGGCCCCGGAGGGACCACGGCGGCGTTTGTTGGCGCTGGAACCCGGTTTCGCATTATAAATCCTTGACAGCCCCCATTTGCTGGGCATACAAAAGTACAACCAGGGTCAGTAGCGTTCCCGCCTGGGCCCCATGGCGCCAAGGCGGGATGGTTCGTTCCAGCCCGGCCGCCGCTTGCGGGGCGGGCGCTTGGGGCGCATGATTGTTCGCCCCTTTGGACGGGAACTCGGAATTCTTTATGCCCGGCAGATGCAAGGGCTTCCACCTTTGTACGCCGGTCTCCACATTGGGCTCGGATATCTCCGGGCAAGGAGTGCACTCATGAAAAAAGTCTCCCTGCTGGCGCCGGGGCCCACACCGGTTCCCCCCCGCACCATGCTGGCCATGGCCCAGCCCCTGATCCACCATCGCTCCAGCGACTTCCTGGAGATGTTCGGACGGGTGCGGGCCGGCCTCAAAAAGCTGTTCAAGACCGACAACGAGGTGCTGACTTTCTGTTCCAGCGGCACCGGCGCCATGGACAGCTCGGTGTCCAACCTGCTCTCCCCGGGAGACAAGGCCATCTGCGTGCGCGGCGGCAAGTTCGGCGAGCGCTGGACCGAGCTGCTGGAGGCCTATGGCTGCACCCCGGTCAATTTGGACGTGGAGTGGGGCTATGCCGTAAAGCCTGAACAGGTGGAGGCGCTTTTGAAGGACGACCCCTCCATCAAGGCGGTCTACGTGCAGGCCCTGGAGACCTCCACCGGCGTGGCCCATCCCATCCAGGAACTGGCCCAGGTGACCAAGGACAGCGACGCGGTGTTGGTGGTGGACGCGGTCTCCGCCCTGGGCGCCTATGACATCCCCACCGACGAGTGGGGCCTGGACGTGGTCATCTCCGGTTCGCAAAAGGCCATGATGCTGCCTCCGGGCCTGGCCTTTGCCAGCATCGGCCCCAAGGCCTTAAAGCTCATGGAAAGCTCCACCCTGCCCAAATTCTATTTCTCCTGGGCCAAGGAGCTAAAAACCCAGGGCATCAACAAGGGCGCTTTCACCTCACCGGTGCCCCTGTTCATCGGCCTGCTGGATATCTTCGACCTGATCGAGGAGATTGGCCTGGACAACATCTTTAAAGAGACCGCCGTCAAGTCTCAGGCCTTCAAGGCGGCGGTGGCCGCCTGGGGCCTGGAGCTTTTCTCCAAAGAGAACGCCTCCACCGGCCTGACCGCGGTGCTGGCGCCCGAGGGCATCGACGCCCAGGACGTGGTGGGCTGGCTCAAGGAAAAATACGCCATCTTCATCGCCGGCGGCCAGGCCCAGGCCAAGGGCAAGATCTTCCGGGTGGCCCACATGGGCTTCATTAGTGAATTCGACACCCTAAAGGCTATCAGCGCCATTGAGATGGCCCTGGCCGGCCTGGGTTATAAATTTGAAATGGGCGCCGGCGTGGCCGCGGCCCAAAAGATTTTCGGGGAGGCCTGATCATGAAAATACTCATCTCCGATCCGCTGCACGAAAAAGGCATCGAGATATTTAAGGACGAGGGCTTTGAGGTGGAGGTAAACACCGGACTGAGCCCCGAGGAGCTTCACCAGGCCATCAAGGGCGTTTCCGGCCTGGTTATCAGGAGCGCCACCACCGTGGACCAGGCCCTACTGGAGGCCGCCGACGAGTTGAAGGTGGTGGGCCGGGCCGGCACCGGCCTGGACAACGTGGACATTCCCGCGGCCACCGAGGCCGGGGTGGTGATCATGAACACCCCGGGGCAGAACTCCAACGCCGCCGCCGAGCTGGCCCTGGGCCATATCTTCGCCCTGAGCCGCCACATCGCCAAGGGCCACCGGGGCATCATGGACGGCAAGTGGGAGAAAAAGCAGCTCAGGGGCCGCGAGGTCAAGGGCAAGACCCTGGGCATCGTGGGCATGGGCAACATCGGGGCCATCCTGGCCGAGTTAGGCGCCGGCGTTAAGATGAAGGTGATCGGCTTTGACCCCTATCTGGACGACGCCGAGATCACCGAGCGCGGCGCCGAACCGGTGAGCTTCGAGGAGCTTCTGGCCCGGGCGGACTACATCTCCATCCACGTGCCCAAGACCGCGGAGACCACCTCCCTGTTCTCGGCCGAAAACCTGGCCAAGGTCAAAGACGGCACCTTCCTGATCAATTGCGCCCGGGGCGGCATCGTGGATGAGGAGGCCCTGTGCGGCTTTTTGGAGTCGGGCAAGCTGGCCGGCGCCGCCCTGGACGTCTTCGAGATGGAGCCGCTGCCCGCCGACAGCCGCCTGCTCTACGCCGACGAGCTGACCTGCACCCCGCACCTGGGGGCCAACACCTTCGAGGCCCAGGAAAACGTGGCCGTGGCGGTGGCCAACCAGATCAGCAAATACTTGAAAGGCGGTGAGGCCGAGTTCGCGGTGAACGACCCCAAGTAGCCCACAAAACAACAATGCAAAAAGGGTCCTGCCGAAGGAGGCCGGGCCCTTTTAACTTAATGACCGGAATCCTGGAATCAATCCATCCTGGCCGTCCCAAAGGGAACGCTTAAAAAACCTGGGTGAAGCATCATATTCTACTAATTATTATACGCCAGGGCTCATAACAATTCTAGTTTTAACTATTTGATTTATCAATATAATATCCCTTTATAACATTAGACGGAGGTTTTTGTATGATCCCTGGTACCAGAGGTCCCCTAGGCACTGCGGGCCCGGATTTTATGGCCAGCCCCACGGCCCAGCGAATGGCGCTTCATCGCGCGGCCCATCAACTCCTGGACCATCCCAAGGTCTTGGACGATCCTCTGGCCCTGGAGGTCCTGGACCCGGAGACGGCCGCCAGCCTCAAAGCCGACCCCCGTCAAAGCGAAACCTCGCCGCTTTCGCCGAAGTTAAGAGCCTACGCCGCGGCGCGCAGCCGCCTGGCCGAGGACCAACTCCATCGCGCCGTGGCCGCCGGGGTCAACCAGTACGTGATCCTGGGAGCCGGTTTGGACACCTTTGCCTATCGCAGTCCTTATCCTCCGGACTCGCTCGGCATATTCGAAGTTGATCATCCTGACACCCAGGCCTGGAAGCGAAAGCGTCTGGCCCTGGCAGGCATCGCCATCCCGCCCCAGTTAACCTTCGTAACTTTGGATTTTCAGCGGCAGACCCTGGCCGAGGGACTAGCGGCCGCGGGTCACGATGCCGGCCGCCCCAGCTTTTTCGCCTGGCTGGGGGTGACTCCCTATCTGACCCCGGATGCGGTGCGCCGCACTTTGGCCTTTCTGGCCGGCCGCCCGGCTGGCAGCGGGGTGGTGTTTGACTATGCGGTGTCGCCTGAGCTTTTGGACGCCACGGGTCAAGCGGTATTCGCGGCCTTAGGCGATTGGACACGCCAGGCCGGAGAGCCCTGGTTGGCCGTTTTTGACCCAGACAAGCTGGTCCCGGAGCTTCATGCCTTGGGCTTCGGTCAGGTGAAGGACTTGGGCCAAGCGGAGATGAATCAGCGTTACTTCGCCCACCGCGCCGATGGCTTGGGCGTGGGCACTTTATATCATACGATAGTGGCCTGGGTTTGAGGCGTTCCGGTAGTAATCCTCCGCCCCGGTTGCACCAAAGACCCTTTGTACTTATAGTTATATACATTGATGACCGGACTGGTGCGTCCCGGCATAAACGTTAATCGAAAGGCTAGCCATGAGTGACGAGGACAAGGGCTTTACCGTAAAGGATAGAAGGCTGTTCGACGACGAGGGCGACGTGCGCGAAGATGCCGCCGGGGACCCGGCCCCCCCAGAGGCCCCGGCCCCGGAGCCGGAACCACCCGCCCCCGAGTCGGAAACTCCCCCGGAGCCTCCGGCCCCCGAAGAGCCGGCTGGCGGGCCCCAGGGCGAAAGGCCCCCCTTGCCGCCGGTGGACTTCAGCGGACTGATCCTTTCCCTGGCCCATGCCACCATGATGCATCTGGGACAGATCCCCGATCCCATGGGGCGGCCCAGCCAACCGGATTTGGAGTTGGCCCGCCACACCATCGACACCATAGCCATGCTCAAAGAAAAGACTGAAGGCAACCTGGGCGAGGAGGAGCAGAAGCTCATCGACACCGCCCTGACCGAGTTGCAGATGGCCTTTGTGCAGGTGCAAGGCTAGCCTCATAACCCAAGGAGGTATGAGGAGTGTACGACCTCAAAAACAAGCGCGTTAATATGCCGGCGCTGGTCATCCTGTTAATACTGGGAGCCGCGCTGGCTCTGTCCGGCCCCGCCCTGGCGGGCGAGGTGCCGGATTCATTTGCCGGTCTGGCCAGCAAGGTCAGCCCGGCGGTGGTCAACATCAGAGTAACCAAAACCATCAAGGGCGGCCCCCGGGGCATGTTCGGCTTCCACGGCCGCCAGCAGCAGGGCCCGGAACGCCCCGGCCAGCCCCAGCAACCCGATCTGCGCGAGTTCTTCCGCCGCTTCTTCGGTGGCCCCGGTGGTCCCGGCGGCCCGGGCGGGCCTCCCCCCCGGGGGCACAAGCAGCGTTCGGCGGGCAGCGGGGTCATCGTGGACAAGACCGGCTTTGTGCTCACCAACAACCACGTGGTGGCCGAGGCCGAGGAGATCCTGGTGCGCCTCAAAGAGGGCAAGGAGTTCGCGGCCAAGGTAATGGGACGAGACCCCAAGACCGACCTGGCCCTGGTCAAGATCAAGGCCGACAAGGACCTGCCCTTTTTGCCCATGGGCGATTCGGACAAGATGCGCGTGGGCGACTGGGTCTTGGCCGTGGGCAATCCCTTCGGCTTGGAGCACACCGTGACCGCCGGCATCATCAGCGCCAAGGGGCGCATCATCGGCGCCGGCCCCTATGACAACTTCATCCAGACCGACGCCAGCATCAACCCGGGCAACTCCGGTGGTCCCCTGATCAACCTGGCCGGCCAGGTGATCGGCATCAACACCGCCATCGTACCCCATGGCCAGGGCATCGGCTTTGCCATCCCGGTCAACACCGCCAAGAAGGTCATGGCCCAGCTCAAGGAAAAGGGCCGGGTGATCCGCGGCTGGCTGGGGGTCAGCATCCAGCCGGTGACCAAGGACCTGGCCAAGAAGTTCGGCCTGTCCGAGGCCAAGGGCGCTCTGGTGGCTGACGTGTTCAAGGACTCGCCGGCCGAAAAGGCCGGGGTCAAGCGCGGCGACGTGATCGTCAGCTTCGACGGTAAGACGGTCAAGGACTTCCACGCCCTGCCCCGCATCGTGGCCGAGACCCCGGTGGGTAGCGAGGTCAAGATGGAGGTGGTGCGCGACGGCAAGCGCCGCCCCCTGACCGTGACCGTGGGCGAGCTCAAGGGCCAGGTGGCCAAGGGCGGACCCGCTGAAAAGGAGCCGGCCAGCGAGGAGATGCTGGGCCTGGGCCTGCAGGAGTTGACTCCGGAGTTGGCCAAGCAACTGGGTATCGAGGGCAAAAAGGGCCTGGTGATCACCAAGGTGGCGCCCGGCGGCCCGGCCGCCGAGGCGGGCCTTAGGCGCGGCGACGTGATCCTGGAGGCCGCGCAAAAACCGGTGAGCGACTTAAAGCAGTTCAAGGCGCTGGCCGGCAAGGTCAAGCCCGGCGAGGGCATCCTGCTTTTGGTGCAGCGGGGCGACAGCACCCTGTTCGTGGTGCTCAAGATGCCCAAGAAGTAAACGCCTTAAACCTCGGGGGGCCCAAACCGGGCCCCCCGTTTTATATCAGCCCCCCGTTTCTTCAGGGTTGATCATGGCAAAAGCGCTCACCATATTTGCGCCGGCCAAGGTCAATCTCTGTCTGCATGTCCTGGGCCGGCGGCCCGACGGCTACCACGAGCTGGCCACCCTGATGCAACCGCTGTCCCTGGGCGATTATCTGAAAGTCCGTCTGGGTGGCGAGGGGCTCTCCCTTTCCTGCAACGATCCTGCTCTTTGTGGCGACAACCTGGTGCTGGCCGCGGCCCGGGCCTTTTTCCAGGCCGTGGAACTGGAGCCAAGCGCTGAGTTTGCCTTGCAGAAAAACATCCCCGTGGCCGCCGGACTGGGGGGGGGCAGCTCGGACGCCGCCGCCGCGCTGCTGGCGCTCAACGCGCTGCACGGTTCTCCCCTGACGCCGGAGCGCCTGTGGCAGCTGGCCCGCAACCTGGGCGCGGACGTGCCCTTTTTCCTGGGCGGAGTCACCGCCCTGTGCAGCGGCATCGGTGATGTGGTGGAGCCCTGGCCCGATTTCCCCCTTTGGGACTACGTGCTGGTCAATCCCCGTTTCGGGCTCTCCACGGCCCGCATTTATCAAGAATTTGATTTGCAATGGACAAATGGGTCGGGAATTACTAAAATAAGTCGCCCACCAGGGAATCCGGACCCGGGTCTGGCTTTCATGGTCAACGACCTGGAAAGGGTTGCCCTGCGGGACGAATCCGTCCTGGGAGATATCAAGGAGGCGTTGGCAGGCTCCGGCGCCTCGGGGTGCTTGATGAGCGGCAGCGGACCCACCGTTTTCGGGGTGTTCGCCGGCCCGGCCCAGGCAAAAGAAGCGGCCCGCCGCCTCCGGCAGGAAGGCCGGTGGTGGGTGCGAGCCTGCCGAGGCGTCACAGCTTGAGCTTACACAGGGAGGGGGCTGAGCATGGACGTGACCGAGGTCAGAGTCTTTCCGGTCGAGGAGGAAAGACTCAAGGCGTATGCGACGATAACCCTGGATCAATGCTTTTTAGTGAGAGATCTCAAGATCATTCACGGCAACAAGGGTCTGTTCGTGGCCATGCCCAGTAAAAAGCGCAAGGACGGCACCTATCAGGACACCGCCCATCCCCTTAACCGGGACACCAGGCGGATGATCGAGGATGCGGTCCTGGGCGAGTATGACCGCCTGAAGGCCGAGGACGACGGGGTGGTAGAGGCGGCCGGCTAGGAACGCGGCGTCTGCCCCGGGGCGGTTCTACAGAATGAGGGAGCTTGGTTCGGCACCCCCCAGGTCCGGACCTATGTTCTGGTGATCGTGATTTGATAAGCAGGGGTGGCGGCGGGCCATCCCTGCCGCAGGTTATAGCCCTTTTGGGCTGAAACGGTCAGGTAGTCATGTTTAACAAGCTCAAGGTATTCACCGGCAACAGCAACCCGCAGTTGGTGGAAGAAATCTGCCACTACCTGCACCTGCCGCTTTCCCAGGCGGTGGTTCGCCGTTTCTCTGACGGAGAGGTGTTCGTGGAGGTGGGTGAAAACGTGCGCGGCGCCGACGTGTTCGTGGTGCAATCCACCAGCCCGCCGGTGAACGACCACCTGATGGAGCTCTTAATCATGCTGGACGCCTTCCGGCGCAGCTCCGCCCGGCGCATCACCGCGGTGGTGCCCTACTACGGCTACGCCCGCCAGGACCGTAAGGTGGCCCCCCGGGTGCCCATCAGCGCCAAATTGGTGGCCGACCTTATCACCGCCGCTGGCGCCGGCCGGGTCTTGGCCATGGACCTGCACGCCGGCCAGATCGGCGGCTTTTTCAACATCCCGGTGGACCACCTGTACGCGGCGCCGGTGATGCTGGAGTATTTGCGTAACCACCTCACCGGCGAGGCGGTGATCGTCAGCCCCGACGCCGGCGGCGTGGAGCGGGCCCGGGCCATCGCCAAGCGGCTGCAGGCCGGCCTGGCCATCATCGACAAGCGCCGCGAGGCGGCCAACGTGGCCCAGGCCATGAACATCATCGGCGACGTCAAGGGCAAGCTGGCGGTTATCCTGGATGACATGATCGACACCGCCGGCACCCTGACCGAGGCCGGGCGGGCCCTGACCGACCACGGGGCCAGCGAGGTGTGGGCCTGCGCGGCCCACGCGGTGCTCTCGGGCCCGGCCATCGGGCGCCTGGTGGACAGCCCCATCTCCCGGGTGGTGGTGACCAACACCATACCCTTGGAAGAAGAGGCCGCGGCCTCCAACAAGATCATCAGCCTGAGCGTGGCCGAGTTGTTGGGCGAGGCGGTCAGGCGCATCCACATGGAGGACTCGGTCAGCTCCCTGTTCGTTTAATCGGCGTCCCGGTACCGGCGGGGCGTTGCGCGCGGCAGGCGTCTCTGGTATAAAAACTAGCGATTTCAATCAATTGCCAAAACTTGCTTTTGGCAATTGATTTATTAGTGGCAAAAGATTTTTCCTGAAAATTCCAGGGGTTATAGCAGGGCCTCTCGGGACGAGGAAAACATTTGCCTTTTGTGAAAAATCGCATTATAGTCACTTGACTCTGCAGGCCGGTTAGCTTTGCTGGTTCCGGCCGGAGGAAGATAGCAGCCATGGAACAGATTCCCCTGGCGGTGTCCCGCCGTGAAACCACGGGCAAGGGTGCTGCCAAAAAGATGCGCGCGGGCGGTTCGGTGCCGGCGATTTTATACAGCGGCGGCAAGGATGCCGAGAAGCTGGCGGTGCAGATCGCCGATTTGGACCGGGTGATGCGCCACGTGGCCGGCGGCACCGCCTTTTTGTCCCTGAGCGTGGGCGAGGACAAGCCCCGTATGGCGGTTATCAAGGAGTTGCAGTACGACTATCTGGGCACCGGCGTGGTGCACGCCGACTTCATCGAGATTTCGGCGGACCAGGAACTGACCATCGACGTTCCCTTGGAGATAGTTGGCGTGCCCACCGGCCTGGGCGCCGGCTCCATGCTGGCCCAGATCGTTTACGAGGTGGCTGTGATGGGCAAGGTGGCCGATATCCCCGACTCGTTGAGCCTGGATGTGAGTGAACTGGAGATCGGCGACTCCCTGCACGCTGAGGACCTGGACATCCCCGCCGGGGTGCGCCTGGAAAATACCGAGAACTTCCAGATCATCTCCATGCAGGAAGTCATGGAAGTGGAAGAGGAAGAGCCGGAAGAGGAAGAGGAGTTGGAAGAGGGCGAGGAGGCTCCCGCCGAGGGCGAGGAGAAGCCCGCCGAAGAGGGCGAAACCAAGACGGAAGAGAGCGGCGAGTAGGTTTTCGTGGCCGGATACTGGGACCAGGAACCCGGCCCGGTGCTGGTCCTGGGACTGGGCAACCCCGGCGCCAAATACGCCGGCAGCCGGCACAACCTGGGTTTTGCAATCACCAGCCGCCTGGCCGACCGGCACCGGATGGCCCTTACCCGCTCGGGGCATCGCAGCAAATGGGACAAGGGCAGGGTGGAGGGCACCCAGGTCATCCTGGCCCAGCCCCAGACCTATATGAACCTGAGCGGAGAGGCCGCCCTCAGCCTGCTGAACTACTTCGATCTGGATCAAAGCAGGCTGTTGGTGGTGCACGACGATCTGGATTTGGATTTGGGCCGGCTCAAGGTGGCCTTGAGCGGCGGCTCCGGGGGGAACAAAGGCGTGGCCTCGCTGATCCAGCACCTGGGCAGCGGCGAGTTCATGCGCTTGAAGGTCGGCATAGGCCGGCCTCGTTACGATGAGCCCATTGAGCGGTACGTGCTGAGCGGCTTTTACGCCGATCAGCTTGACATAGTTCAAGAAACGGTGCAGGCCGCCACCGAGTGCCTGGAGTTGATCCTAAGCCAAGGACCTCAGGCGGCCATGCAGAAGTTCCACCGATCTAATAGTGATGAGGAGGTAGAGGGGTAATGTATTCCTTAACCGTAGCAGCGCCGTTTTTGGCCCTGTTCGGGCTGCTGGTAGCGTTTTTGATTTACAATTACGTTAAAAAGCAGCCCAACGGCAACGAGCTTATGCAGAAGCTCGAGGACCAGATTCACGCCGGCGCCATGTCTTTCCTTAAGAAAGAGTACTCGGTACTCTCGATTTTCGCGGTCATCGTGTTCATCCTGCTGGCTTTGGGCATCAACTGGCAGACTGGTGTGGCCTTTGTCACCGGCGCCCTGTGCTCGGTGATCGCGGGTTATTCGGGCATGACCGCCGCCACCCGCGGCAACTCCCGCACCGCCGAGGCCGCCAACAAGGAAGGCCAGGCCAAGGCCCTTAACGTCAGCTACTTCTCCGGTTCGGTTATGGGTCTCGCCGTGGCCAGCCTGGGTCTGTTGGGCGTGGGCTTCTGGTTCTGGGTCTACGGCGGCAGCCCGGGCACCGCCATGTACATCAACGGCTTCGCCATGGGCGCCAGCTCCATCGCGCTGTTCGCGCGTGTGGGCGGCGGCATCTTCACCAAGGCCGCCGACGTGGGCGCGGACCTGGTGGGCAAGGTCGAGGCGGGCATCCCCGAGGACGACCCCCGCAACCCCGGCGTCATCGCCGACAACGTGGGCGACAACGTGGGCGACATCGCCGGCATGGGCGCGGACATCTTCGAGTCCTACTGCGGGTCGGTGATCGCCACCATCGCCATCGGCGCCACCGCCTCCACCGCCTTGATCGCCAAGGTGGGCCTGGCCGGCGGCGACGTCACCGCGGCCAAGCTGGCCATGATGGCAGCTCCGCTCTTGGTGGTCATGGCCGGCCTCATCGCCTCCTTTGCGGGCGTGTTCTCCATCAAGCTCTTTGAGAAGGGCGACCCGGCCGGCGCGCTGCGCTACACCACCTTCGTGGCCGCGGCGATCTTTGCCGTCCTGGCCTACTTCATCTTCAGCGGCCTGGGCATGGGCGTGGGTCCCTGGTGGGCCATCTTCTCCGGCCTGCTCTGCGGCATCGCCATCGGCCTGTTGGCTGAGTACTACACCAGCGGCCCGCCGGTTAAGCACATCGCCGAGAACAGCCAGACCGGTTCGGCCACGGTCATCATCTCCGGCCTGGCGGTGGGCATGCGCTCCACCTACCTGCCGATCCTGGGCATCTGCGTGGCCACCTATGTGGGCTACAAGGTGGCCGGCATCTACGGCATCGGCCTGAGCGCGGTGGGCATGTTGGCCACCGTCGGCGCTACCATGACCGTGGACGCCTACGGCCCCATCGCCGACAACGCCGGCGGCATCAGCGAGATGGCTGGTCTGGGGCCAGAGACCCGCAAGATCACCGACTCCCTGGACGCTCTGGGCAACACCACCGCGGCCATCGGCAAGGGCTTCGCCATCGGCTCGGCGGCCCTGACCGCCTTGGCCCTGTTCGTGGCCTTCACCCAGGCCGCCGGTGTCACCACCATCAACATCACCGATCCCATGGTGGTCATCGGCGTGTTGATCGGCGCCATCGTTCCCATGCTGGCCGCGGCCATGACCATGGAGAGCGTGGGCAAGGCCGCCTTCATGATGGTCGAAGAGATCCGCCGCCAGTTCCGCGAGATCCCCGGCCTGATGGAGGGCGAGGCTGATCCCGATTCGGCCACCTGCGTGACCATCGCCACCGGCGCCGCCATCAAAGAGATGCTGGCTCCCGGACTGATGGCGGTTCTGACGCCTGTGGCCGTGGGCTTCATCCTGGGCCCCACCGCCCTGGGCGGCACCCTGTTGGGCGCCACCGTGATGGGCGCCTTCTTGGCTCTGTTCATGTCCAACGGCGGCGGCGCCTGGGACAACGCCAAGAAGTTCATCGAGGAAGGCCACCACGGCGGCAAGGGTTCGGACAACCACAAGGCCGCGGTCGTGGGCGACACCGTGGGTGACCCCTTCAAGGACACCTCGGGTCCGGCCATGAACATCCTCATCAAGCTGATGAGCGTG
>JANQFN010000376.1 GCA_028277825.1 Desulfarculaceae bacterium | reverse complement strand
GGCGCAGGGGGTCAGCATGCCCGGGATCAGGGGCACCCCGGCGGTTTGCATGATGCCCCGGGCCACGGTCTTGGAGCCCAGGTCGGCGATCACTTGGGCCGGCGGGCCGATGAAGACCAGGCCGGCCGCCTCACAGGCCTCGGGCAGGGCCGGGTTCTCGGCCAGAAAGCCGTAGCCCGGGTGGTTGGCCGAGGCCCCGGATTCTCGGGCCGCCTCTATGATCGCCGGGATGTTGAGGTAGCTTTCGCTGGGCGGGGCCGGGCCCAAAAGCCGGGCCTGGTCCGCGGCCAGCACGTGGGCCGCGTTGGCGTCGGCCTCGGAATACACCGCCACCGTGGCGATGTCCATCTCCTGGCAGGTGCGCATGATGCGCACCGCGATCTCGCCCCGGTTGGCTATGAGCACTTTGTCAAACATCACCCGCCCCCTCTCACATGCGGAAGGTGCCATAGCCCAGGCGGTCGTCCCTGAGCGGGGCGTTGAGCGCGGCGGAGATGGCCAGGCCCAGGGTGTCCCGGGTCTTGGCCGGATCGACGATGCCGTCGTCCCACAAGTTGGCCGTGGAGTACATGGCGTTGCCCTCCTTTTCGGCCGCCTCCATGATGGGCCCCATGATCTGCTCCACCGCTTCGGTGGGCAGCGGGTCCTGGCCCTCCCGGACCATTTGGTCGTTTTTGACCGTGACCAGCACCTTGGCCGCCTGCTCGCCGCCCATCACCCCGATCTGGGCGTTGGGCCACATCCACAAAAAGCGCGGGGCATAGGCCCGGCCGCACATGCCGTAGTTGCCCGCGCCGAAGGAGGCCCCGATGATCACGGTGAACTTGGGCACGCTGGCCGTGGCCACCGCGTTGACCATCTTGTGGCCGTTTTTGGTGATGCCGCCGCGTTCGTACTCCTGGCCGATGATGTAGCCGCTGATGTTCTGCAGAAACACCAGGGGTATGCCCCGCTTGTCGCAGAGCTGGATGAACTGGGTGGCCTTGAGCGCGCTTTCGGAAAACAGCACCCCGTTGTTACCCAGGATGCCCACGGGATAGCCGTGGATGTGGGCCCAGCCGGTGACCAGGGTGGGACCGTAAAGCGGCTTGAACTCCAAAAATTCACTGCCGTCCACCGTTCGTGCGATCACCTCGCGCACGTCATAGGGCATGGCCAAATTGGGCGGCACGATGCCGTAAATCTCCTCGGGGTCATAGATGGGCGGCTTGGGCTCGCGGCGGCCGATGTCGGTCTTGGGGTTGGGGGGCAGGTTGGCCACGATCTCCCGCAGCAGCTCCATGCAGTGGGCGTCATCTTGGGCCATGTAGTCGCTCACCCCGGACTCGCGGCAGTGCAGGTCCGCCCCGCCCAACTCCTGGTCGCCCACCTCCTCGCCGGTGGCCGCTTTGACCAGGGGCGGCCCGCCCAGGAAGATGGCGCCGGTGTTTTGCACGTGCACCACTTCGTCGCTCATGGCCGGGATGTAGGCCCCGCCGGCGGTGCACAGGCCCAGCACCCCGCAGACCTGGGGAATGCCCATTTTGGAGATTACGGCTTGGTTGTAAAAGATGCGCCCGCCGTCGTCCACGTCCGGGAAGATCTCGGATTGCAGCGGCAAGAAGGCTCCGCCCGAGTCCACCAGATAGACCAGGGGCAGCCGGTTCTCCATGGCGATGGTCTGGGCGCGGAGGCCCTTTTTGACGCCCATGGGGTAGATGGTGCCGCCCTTGATCAGCTGGTCGTTGGCGTGGATCACCACCTCGCGTCCGGCGATCACCCCGATGCCGGTGACCACGCCGGCGGCGTGCACCTTGCCGTCGTACATGCCCCGGGCAGCCAGGGGCGACAGCTCCAGGAAGGGCGAGTTGCGGTCGAGCAATAGGTCCAGGCGCTGGCGCACGGTGAGTTTGTTTTGCTGGGTGGCCCGTTTCAGGGCCCGCTCCGAGCGTTGATCCCGGGCAATGGCCAGCTCTTGATTCAACTCCTCCACCAGGCTGAGCATGTGGGCCTGGTTGTCCAAAAACTCCTGGCTGCCCGTGTCTATCCGGCTTTCGATCACCTGCATGGCTTTTGTCCTTTAGTGTGCGGCCAACACCGCCTCCCCCAGGTTCATGCGTGATATCTCGCTGGAGACCCCGGCCACGCTGAGGTACTTGGCGTCGCGATAGGCCCGCTCAGCCGGGTTGCCCCGGACGAAACCGGCCCCGCCCAGGACCTGCAGGGCCTCAGAGGCCACCGTGCCGGCGGACTCGGCGCAGAACACCTTGGCGCAGCCCAGGACCTCGTCCGCATCCCTGCGGCCCGCCTCCTCGGCCCAGGCCGCCTTGTAGGCCAGAAGTTGGGCGCTTTGGTATAGAGTGAACATCTCGGCCAGCTTGAAGCCGATCTCCTGATAGGCGATGATAGGCTTGCCTCCGGCTTTGTGCTTTTTGGCATAGGCCAGGGCCGTGTCCAGGGCCGTCCGCGTCACCCCCAGGCTGATTGCCACCAAAACCTCGTCCTCCCAGGCCTTGATTGCCTCCAGGGACTCCCGATCCCTAAACGGCCCCATGACCATGTCCCGGGGCACCCGGCTCTCTTGCAGGGTCAGCCCGCAGATGGCCGCGCCTTCCAGGCCCAGGGTGGGCAGACGCTGGCCAAGGTTAAGGCCCGGCGAGTCCGCCGGCAAGAGGCACCAGGCCAGGCCTTCATCGCTTTGGGCAGCCACGGCCAGCCAAGAGGCCAACGGCCCGCCCAGCACCTGGCCCTTGGCGCCGTTTAATACGAAATTGTCGCCGTCGAGTTTAGCCGTGGTCTCCAGCGGGCCGGGACCCAAGCTGGTGCCGCCCTCACCCGTGGCCACCGCGCCCAGGGCCTTGCCTGAGCATAGCTCCGGCAGTAGCAACTCCTTTTGCCCGGCGCTGCCGTGGCGCTCCGCCAAACGGGCCAGCAGGTGGCCGCTGGACAGGCCCAGGAGCAGGGAGGGCGAGGCCGCGGCCAGGGCCTCGCGCGCCAGGCACAGGGCCACGCCGCCTGACTCGAAAAAGCCGCCGGGCCCCAGACGGCCGGCCCAGGCCAAGAGGGCCTCTTTGAGTTGCGCGGTGTCCAAATCGCCCAAGGCGGCCAACCCGGCGCGCTCCTCGGGCACCAGGGCGTCAATTACTTCCTGGCGCAGGGCGGTCTGTTCAGGACTGAAATCAAAATCCATGGCTCTCTCCCTGCCCTGGTCTAAAGCAGTTTGGAGATGATC
>JANQFN010000375.1 GCA_028277825.1 Desulfarculaceae bacterium | reverse complement strand
CAAAGGATATCAGGGCAAACCGCGGCCCTTCCTTTGGTCTCCAGTGCCCAACAAAATGGTGGACACCGCCAAATATAAAAAGAAACCGCCCTACACCATCGGTTTCTGCAACACTTCCATCTCCAACATCTGGCGCGTGGCCCTGTTGCACGAGATCCAATATCACGCTTCTTTGAACAAGGACAAAATCAAGAAGCTGATCATCACCGACGCCAACGACGACCCCTCCAAGCAGATCGCCGACATGCAGGACCTGATCCAACGCGGAGTGGACATTCTCTTGGTGAGCGCCGGGCAGTCCGCGGCCATGGACCCCATCGTCACCCGCGCCATGCGCCGGGGCATCCCGGTGGTCATGGTTGACCGCCGCGTCAAGTCAGACAACTTCGTAAGCTTCGTCTACGCCTCAGACCTGACCATCGGCCGTTGGATGGCCCAGTGGATTTCCGAAACCCTCAAGGGCAAGGGAAACGTGACCCTGCTGTGCGGTCTGGCCGGCGCCAGCCCGGCCGAGGAGCGCATCCGCGGCGCCAAGGAAGTCTTCATGCAGTACCCGGGCATCAAAATACTGGATCTGCAATATGCCGATTGGTCCCCGGCCAAGGGCAAGAAGATCACCGCCGCCTGGATCCAGAAGTACGGCAAGAAGATCGACGCCATCTGTTCGCTGCACGGCCTGCAGGGTTGGGGCGCCATCGAGGCCTACATAGAGGCCGGCTTCAAACCCAAGGATATTCCCCTGATGACCGGCTCGGACGTCAACGGCCAGCTCAAGCTGTGCCACAAGTACGGCGTCCCCCTGTTCATCATCCACTTCCCGCCTTTGATGGGCGGCGTGGCGCTCAAGACCTGCATCGACGTGCTGGAAGGCACCCCGGTGCCCTTCATGAAGCAAATCAGGAACAACCTGATCGTCACCAAGGGGTATGAGACCAAGTCGGTGCGCGCCGACAAATATGTGTATCAAGAGGTGAAGATGGACCGCCCCGGAGACCTGATCATCTCCGTGGACTTCCCCTTCCCTTATGACCCGCATAACTTCAAGGTGGACTATCCCAAGTAGGGACTGAATCATGGCCTCGTTTCCCGGCCCGCCAGGCGGGCCGGGAAACGGGCCTTCCATAGTTCTGATGACAAACCCTGGTCTCGCCCCATCCGGCGGGATCAGAGCAAACCCTTTTTTACGGCATGAGGTTATGGCCGAAACCGTGCTGCAAGTAAAATCGGTTACCAAACATTTCCCCGGCGTTGTGGCCCTGAACCAGGTCGACTTCAATAATTACGCCGGGGAGATTCACGCCCTGGTGGGCGAGAACGGGGCGGGCAAGTCCACCTTGATCAAGGTTATCGCCGGCGCCTATCAACCCGACGGCGGCGAGATAATCTTCGGGGGCCAAAAGACCGTGTGGGATTCGCCCCACCAGAGCCGCGAGGCCGGCATCAGCGTTATTTATCAAGAGTTCAATTTATTCCCCGATTTGACCGTAGCCGAAAACATCTTCATGGGCAACGAGCCTTTGAAGGCCTTCAGGCTGATCGACTATCCCAAAATGATCAAAGAGTCCGATGAACTTTTAAGCAAGTTTGGAATCTGTATAGAGCCGTTGAAAAAAGTCAAGGACCTGTCGGTGGCCGAACAGCAGATGGTTGAAATCGCCAAGGGCATGTGCAACCAGACCAAGTTGTTCATCCTGGACGAACCCACCGCCGGCATTTCGGACCAGGAGGCTGAGACCCTTTTTGAAAGACTGGCGGTGCTCAAGGCCGAGGGCGTCTCGGTGATCTACATTTCCCACCGCCTGGGCGAAATCTTCCAAATCGCCGACCGGGTGACCGTGCTCAAGGACGGCAACCTGGTGGACACCTTTGACACCAAGGCCATAGACAAAAACACCTTGGTCTCCAAGATGGTGGGCCGGGACTTAGAAGACATATATCCGCCCAAGGGCGGCGAGGCCGGCGGGGAGGCGCTCAGCATCAAGAGCCTGAGCGTGGGCCACCTGGTCAAGGACGTCAGCTTCAGCTTGCGCCAAGGCGAAATCCTGGGCCTGGCCGGGCTGGTGGGCAGCCGGCGCACCGAGCTGGCCCACGGCCTGTTCGGCAGCCTGCCCATCACCGCCGGCTCCTACAAATTGGGCGGCCGGGAAGTTTCGGCCACCAACCCGCAAGCCTCCATCCGCTCGGGCCTGGGTTTTCTCACCGAGGACCGCAAGAACGAGGGGTTGGTCCTGGGCCAGAGCATCGAGGCCAACATCACCATGCCCATCCTGGCCCAGTTCGCCAACAACAGCCTGGTGGACTTCAAGCGGGAGAAGAACTTCTGCCAACAGGAGATGGACAAGTACGCCATCGTGGCCAAGAGCGGCGAGGTGCTGGTCAACAACCTCTCAGGCGGCAACCAGCAAAAGGTGCTGTTCAGCCGCTGGGTGCAGGCCTGCGGCGGGGTGCTGATCTTGGACGAGCCCACCCGCGGGGTGGACGTGGGCGCCAAGGTGGAGATCTACAAAATCATCCGGGACTTGGCTGAGTCGGGCCTGGCCATCCTGTTGATCAGCTCGGAGCTGCAAGAGGTCGTGGGCATGTGCGACCGGGTGGTGGTGATGAAAGAGGGCCGTTTGGCCGGTGAACTCGAAAACGACCAGATCAGCGAAGAGTCCATCATGCACCTGGCCACTTTGAGCCGGGAAAACTTTGTCTGCGATTAACTTGACGCGGTCAGGCGGCACAGGCGCTCAAGTATGGGTGCAAACCAAACCGCGAGCGGCATAGTCCATGAGCGAAGCTTTTAAAAAAGTCGTTTCCAAAATCGATCCTTCCATAGGCATCGTCTCCGGATTGGTGCTTTTGTTGGTCATCGCGGGCTTTTTCGTCAGCGACCGCTTCGGCACCACCCAAAATCTGCTCAATATCCTGGAGAACTCGGTCTCCCTGGGCTTGGCCAGCATGGGCCAGACCCTGGTTATTCTCACCGGCGGCATCGATCTGTCCATCGGCGGCATCATCAGTTTAACCTCCTGCCTGACCTCCGGCGTCATCAACGGCAACAGCAGCCTCATGTTCCCGGTCATCGCCGGGGTGCTGCTGTTGGGCATCGCCATCGGCGCCCTCAACGGGGTGCTGATCGTGCGTTTGGGGGTGCATCCTTTGATCGTGACCCTGGGCATGTCCATGGTGCTGCAAGGCGTCACCCTGATGTACACCCTGGAACCGCCGGGGGCCATGCCCCTTTCCTGGGACCTGGTGGCCTACGGCAAGCTGCTCGGAGTGCCGGTGGCGCCCCTGGTCATGGTGCTGATCTTCATTGCCATGTGGGCCTTTTTGAAAAAGGCCCGCCTGGGCCGCTACATCTTCGCGGTGGGCGGCAACGCCGAGGCAGCGCGCCTTTCGGGCATTCGCCAGAACCGGGTGGTGGTCTTCGTATATACCGCCTGCGGTTTTTTCGCCACCCTCACCGGGCTCTACCTGGTCAGCCGCATGGGCATCGGCGACCCCCGCATCGGAGGCTACTACATGCTTTCCTCCATCACCCCGGTGGTGGTGGGCGGCACCATCCTGGCCGGAGGCAAGGGCGGGGTCATCGGAACCCTGATCGGGGTCTATCTGATCATCGTGCTGCGCAATCTTTTGAACTTCATGGACATCACCTCCTTTTACCAGTGGATCATCGAGGGGGTGATCATCATCGTGGCGGTGTCATTCTACGTTGAGAGGAAAAAGGTATGAGCGGCACCACCATCAACCTGGAACGCGCCGAGACCTCCCGCTTGGCCCAGGCCAAGCCCTTTTTCCAAAAATACGGCCTCTATGTATTTTTGGTGCTGCTGATACTCATCGCGGTGAGCACCTCTCCCCAGTTTTTGGCCCCGCGCAACATCCAGAACCTTTTAACCGAGGGCGCGCCCTTGGGCATGGCCGCCCTGGGCCAGACTTTCGTAATCCTCACCGCCGGCCTGGATCTTTCGGTGGGCTCCTTGATGTCCTCGGTGGCGGTGATCGCCACCAGCATCGCGCCTGACAACGTCATGATCCTGCCCATCTTCCTGATTGCCATCGCCTTCGGGGCCCTGGTAGGCTTTGTCAACGGCTGGCTGGTGACCAAGCGCAAGGTCTCGCCCTTCTTGGCCACCTTGGCCACCATGATCGTCTTGCAGGGGCTTCGCTTCGCTTGGACCAAAGGAGCCCCCCTCTCGGGCCACCTGCCCCCGGGCTTCAGGGTGCTGGGCACCGGCACTCTGCTCTCCATACCGGTAAACCTCTGGGCCCTGGGATTTTTGATCCTGGTGTTCGCCATCGTGCTCTACCGCACCACCTACGGCCGCAAGCTGTACTTGGTGGGCGGCAACCCCCGGGCGGCCTTTCTCTCGGGCATCCACGCCGACCGCGTCATCATCGCCGCCTACATGATCTGCGCCGTGTTGGCCAGCATCGCCGGCCTGTTCTTGGTTGGATATGTGGGCAGCGTGGACAACTGGGTGGGCAAGGGTTACGAACTGGATTCCATCGCCGCGGTGATGATGGGCGGCGCCTCCTTCAAAGGGGGCAAGGGAGGCATCTTCGGCTCGTTGGCCGGTGTGCTGGTTTTGATCGTTATTTACAACCTGGTTCTGCTTTTGGGCTTCCCCATCCAGACCCAGCTGGTGGTAAAGGGGCTGGTCATCATCCTGGCCGCTTCCTTCTACCTGACCCGGGGAGACTAAGCCCATGGAGGAAGCCAGGCCGGGTCTTGTAGGGAAAAGTCCAAAATTTGAATTTGTATGAATCGTTTGCAACGCCTTTTAGGATAGGAGGGCAAATTATGGAAAATGTCGGGTACTTTGCTCCCAGCGATGTGGGGCAAGCGCTGGAACTTTTGGCCGAGCAGGGGAGCAAGGCCACGGTGCTGGCCGGAGGCACGGACCTGGTTCCAGCGATCAACTATTACTCCCTGTGGCCGGAAAACCTCATATTTATCGGTGCTCTGGGGCTGGACTACATCAAGGAAGAAGGCGGTAAACTGCTCATCGGCAGCGGCGCCACCTGGACCCAGATCCTGGAGGACCCCCTGGTGGCGGAAAAGGCCCCGGCCTTGGCCCAGGCGGCCCGGCAGGGCGGCAGCGTGGCTACGCGCAACGCGGGCACTGTGGGCGGCAACCTGGCCAACGCCTCGCCGGCGGCGGACCTCACCGTGATCCTCTTGGCCCTGGAGGCCGAGGTGCTCTTAAAAAGCTCCGCGGGCAAGCGCACTGTGGCCCTCAAAGACTTCTTCACCGGCCCCGGCGAGACGGTGATGAATGACGACGAACTGCTCATGGAGGTACAGATACCCTTACCAGCGGGCAGCGCCGCCTTCCAGAAGTTGGGGCGCCGCAAGGCCATGACCCTTTCGGTGGTCAACGCCGGCGTCAAGCTGAACCTGGACGGCGACACCTGCAGCGGCGCCTGCATCGCCCTGGGGGCCATGGCGCCCACGCCGCTCAGGTGTAGCGCGGCCGAGGAAATGCTGGTGGGCAAGAAACTGGACGCGGCCCTGATCGCCGAGTGCGCCGCAGCGGCGGTGGCGGCGGGAAGCCCCATCGACGACCAGCGGGCCTCGGCCTGGTACCGCACTAAGGCGGGAACCGCCATCGTGGCCCGGGCCCTGGCCCAAGCCGCCGGCATCGGCGGTTAGTCAAGGAGGTATGGATATCATGAAAAGCATATTGTCTTTCAGCTTGAACGGCGCTCCGGTGGAGGTGTTGGTCAAGACCACCGACACCCTTTTGGACGTGCTCCGGGAGAGCCTGGGCTACACCGGCGCCAAGCGCGGCTGCGACGCCGGCGACTGCGGCGCCTGCACGGTCATCGTCGACGGACTGGCCATCCGGGCTTGCTTGGCCATCGCCCTTACCATGAGCGGCAAGGAAGTGGTCACCATAGAGGGTCTGGGCAAGCAGGGCGACCTGCATCCCCTGCAGAAGGCCTTCCACCAGCACGGCGCCCATCAGTGCGGTTTCTGCACCTCGGGCATGATCGTCTCGGCCAAGACGCTTTTGGACAAAATCCCCAACCCGTCCCAGGACGAGATCGTCGAGTACATGTCGGGCAACATCTGCCGTTGCGGCACGTACGTGGAGGTCGCCGAGGCGATCCAGGCGGTCAGCGGCGGAAAGGAGTAGGAGCCATGACGGAATATGTGGGAAAGCCCATGCCCCGTTACCAAGGGCTGGGAGAAGTGACCGGCACGGCCACCTACGTGGACGATGTTCAATATCCGGGCATGCTCTATGTCAAGGTGCTGCGCAGTCCGGTGGCCCGCGGCACCGTCAAGGGCCTGGATTTTAGCGATACCTTGAAGGTCCCCGGCGTGGTGGGCGTTTTGACCGCCGATGACATCCCCGGGGTCAATATCTACGGGGTCTACGGCGACCAGTTGGTGCTCAACCCCCAGGACCTGCGCTATAAGGGTGAGCCCATCGCCGCGGTGGTGGGCCGCGACGAGGATGCGGCCCAGGCCGGCGTGGAAGCGGTCAAGCTGGATGTGGAAGAACTCACCCCGGTCTTTGACATGTTCGAGGCCATGAAGCCCGACGCGCCCATCGTGCGCCCGGGCACCACCAGCAACCTCTTCGAATACGACGAGCAGGGCACCACCACCCGCATCATCAAACTGGGCGACGTGGAGGCAGGGCTCAAAGAGGCCGACCACATCGTGGAAGGCCGCTACATTGAGGCCATCCAGGACCACGCCGCCATGGAGCCCCAGGTGTCGGTGGCCTTGATCGACGACGCCGGCCGGCTCACCATCCACACCCACAGCCAGTGTCTCAACTACCACCTGGCCCAGCTCTGTCCGGTCTTCGGACTCTCCCAGAGCAAGATCAACTACTTGGGCGGGCGCGTGGGCGGCGGCTACGGCGGCAAGAACGAGATCAACTGCGATCACATCGCCGGCCTGGCGGCGCTGAAGTTCTGCGCGCCGGTGAAGTATCGCCTCACCCGGCAGGAGGACCTGGCCTACACCGGCAAGCGCGGCGCCTGGGTCTTTGACTACAAGACCGGCGTGATGAACGACGGCCGCATCGTGGCCTCCCACATCAAGGAGTACCACGACAGCGGGGCCTACTGCGGCTTCTCGCCCTATGGCACCGAGAAGTGCGGCATGTTCGCCTCCGGCCCCTACAACATCCCCAACATCCTCATCGAGGCCAACACCATCTTCACCAACCGGTACCCCTCCATCTCCATGCGCGGCTACTCGGTCCTCAACGGCCAGGTGGCCGCCGACGTGCAAATGAGCCGCATCGCCGAGAAGCTGGGCATGGACCCCTGGGAACTGAGGTTCATCAACGCCTGGCGGGACGGCGATATGGGAGCTTCGCGCTACGTGGTAGATGGGGTCGGCGCCCTGGAGGCCATGAAGCGGGCCGCCGGGATGGCCGGCATCGAGCTTCCCGACAAGCTTTTGCAGATGAGCTCCAGGTCCAGGTAGAGAGGAGGCAGACAGATGAAAAAAAGAGGCAAGGCAATGAGCCTGGTGCTGCACCCCACGGGCAACAAGGGTGCCGGCGACCCCAGCCAGGCGGCGATAGCCCTCAGGCCCGACGGCACCTTCACCCTGATCATCGGCACCGCGGACCTGGGCCAGGGCTCCAACACCATCCTGCGCCAGTTCGCGGCCGATGCGTTGGACGTGCCCATTGAAAACATCTCCGTAAACAACCAAGCTGGCAACGTGGCTCCCATCTGTACGGGCAGCTTCGCCAGCCGGGTCACCCTGATCGATCCCCACGCGGTAGTGAACGCGGCCGATGACCTCAAAGACAAAGTGGTCAATTGGGCCGCCGGCATGTGGGAGGTGGCGCCCGAGGCGGTCACCTGGGCCGACAACTCGGTCTTCGTGGAGGGCGATGAGGAAAAAACCATGACCATGACTGAGGTGGGCGAAGGCGTGGTGGGCAGCGCCGAGTTGATGATCGGCACCGGCGCCTGGTATCCGGCGCCGTTCACCGAGCACGATCCCGAGACCGGCGCCATGGAGTCGGTGGGCGCCATCTCCTTCGGCTGCGCCGTGGTGGAGGTGGAGGTGGACACCGAGACCGGCCTGATCGATGTCTTGAGCGTCATTCAGGTGTGGGAGCTGGGCAAGGCGGTTAACCCCCTGACCTGTAAGCAGCAGATCAACGGCGGCTTGTCGGTGGGATTGGGATTCGCCCTGGCCGAGAGCTGCCATCCCTATTATCCGGACGCGGCCCACGCCGTGGAGCACCTGACGGACTACTACGTGCCCACCTTCGCCGATTACCCGGCGGAGATTTCCCACGGCATCGAGGAAGTGCCCCACCCGGCCGGCGTCAAGGGCGCCAAGGGCTTCTCGGAAGGCTCCTCCACGGTGCCCATCTCGGCCATCATCTCGGCGGTGCATGACGCCACCGGCGTATGGATCACCGAGGTGCCGCTGACTCCGGAGGTGGTGCTTAAGGCCCTGGAAGCCTAGAGCACTGTTGTAGGATTGAGAGAACCCACCGCCGGCCGGAGCCGGAGGCACTCCCTTCGGCTCCGGCCGGCAAACGCGCCTTGGGCCCGGGTTGTGCCAGAGACTTGCGGGAAACGCTTATAAACGGCATCGCCACGCAACTTAAATTCCACTGATCCATCAGCCGAAGAGGGGGCAGAAATAATGGCAGACCGAGGCAATCCCCGTAAGCCCTATAAGTTGATCGACTTGAGCCAGGAAATCTACACCGGCAATCCGGTCTTCCCAGGTCATCCCCAGACCACCATTACCGTGGTGGACACCCACGAAGAGACCCGCAAATCGGGACGCTTCGAAGAGGACTACGGCTACACCGCCGAAAAAATCGAGATGAGCACCCACGGCACCACCCACGTGGATTCGGTCAGCCACATCGACCCCTCGCCGGACGCACCCACCATCGACAAGATTCCCCTGGACTGGTTCTACACCGAGGCGATCTGCATCGATCTGTCCGGCATCCCGCCCAAGACCTATTACACGGTGGAAATGATCCAAAACGCCCTGGACAAGCACGGCCTGGACATCCGCCAAGGCGACACGGTGCTGATGTATTCCGGTCACTACGTGCGCAACTGGGAAACCCCCGCCTGGCTCACCGATTACTCGGGCCTGAGCCGCGAGGCGGCCGAGTTCATCTACGGCCAGGGAGCGGTGAACATCGGCCAGGACGCGCCCAGCCACGACTGCGCCCTGACCAAGAGCTTTCCCGCCCATCAGGTCTGCCGCGAAATGCAGACCTTGAACGTGGAGAACCTGGGCGATTTGCGGCCGGTGGTGGGCAAGCGCTTCCGTTTCATCGGATTGCCCCTGAAGATCAGAAACGGCAGCGGGTCGCCCATCCGGGCGATAGCGGTACTGGAGCAGGCGCCCGAAGAAGAGTAGAATGGGGTCTGGCACCGAGGGAGCCGGTTGTTTTCCTCAAGGCCCACACCCGCTAACCGCCGACCGCTTCAGCGGAGACCTAGATGGAACTAGACGGCATAAAGAATAAAACCCTGCGGCAAAGGATATACGTTCTTTTAAAAGAAAAAATGATGACCGCTGAAATTCTGCCCGGCGAGCAGGTCAGCCTGCGCAGCTTGGCCGAGCAACTGGGGGTAAGCATCTCCCCGGTCAGGGAGGCTCTGCTGCAGTTGGAGACCGAAGATGTGGTGGTCATCAACAGCAACAAAAGCATTCACGTCAACTACCTCACCCTGGAGGAAATGGAAGAGTTGCTCAGGGTCAGGATTCCCCTGGAGACCATGGCCGCCAAGCGGGCCTGCGACCTGCGCCCCGACTCGGCCCTGCCCCAAATCAAGGCGTTGATCAAGGCCATGTGGGATACCATGGACCAGCCCATGGTTTATTTGAAAAACAACCGCGATTTTCACTCCGCCATCTACCGCCTGGCCGAATCGCCCATTCTGTTCAATATCATCTCCGGACTTTGGGTGCGCATCCAACCCTACATTTATCTGCATGTGCGCGACCGCGAAGAGACCTCCATCGCCATGGCCCACCACGAAAACATATATGAGGCCTTGGTGGAAAGAGACAAGGAAAAGATCAGCCAGGCCCTTGAAGATGACCTGCAAACCGGAGCGGTCACCATCAAAAGTTTCATGAGCGGCCTGGATTGGGACCTGAGCAACTACAAATTGAACCTGATGCTCAAGGGCGCCCGCAACGGCGGTGACGACGACTGAAGCCGACGGTGACCAAGCAGCGGCCGGTCGAGCTTGCCGGTCCTTTCAAGACATGGCCCTAGCCCGGATATTTCACGAAGGCCGGTCGTCCGGCTGCGCCAGCCAGGGCGTTTTCAGGAGCGCTGCACGAATTCCACTACATTGCCGTCCGGGTCCAGCACCATGGCGATCCTGGTCCCCGGACGGATTTCAAAGGGCTCCACTTCAAAGGTGATCCCCTCCGCGCGCAACTGGTCGCAGACCTCGTCGAGATTTTCGATCACAAAGGTCACGTAGCGAAAGCCCAGGGCAGCCTCCAGGCCGACGGCCCCGGCTGGCGGCGGGTTGCTGGGGTCCAGCAGCTTGAAGTCGCTGGTGCCAAAGCGCAAGCGGTGCAAGGTGCCGAACCACACCGGATTGTCGCCCACGTGTTCAAGGCCGAGCTTATCGCGGTAAAAGGCCAGGCTGGCTTCGGTGTCGCCCACGATCACTCCCAAATCCAGGCTGTCCTTGGCGGGTTTCATCATTTACTCAACTCCTTTCGCTGTGGAATCCTTGGCCACGGGCAGCCGGCTCAACTCTTTTCGAACAACTCCACCCCAGCCTGATAAACCCGGCCGAGCTCCTCCAGGGCCTCTTACCGTTGGCCGGCGGCCCCCCGGGCCCGGGCCCGGGCCAAACCCTGAGCCGGGGACATGTCCTCGCTTGCGGCGCTGCAGGTCAGGGCGGCCAATAACTCCCGCTCCTGGGCGCGGCTCATGTCCAGATAGGGCAGATCGTCGTACCAGATGAGTCTCTCTTCCAAGTTGGCAAAAGGCGCCCGCTCCCGGGCCAGGCCGGCGATCTGCTCGCCTTGCTGCGCCGCCTTGTCCAAGGCTTGGGGGAAATTAAAACGCGTGGCCGGCAGGGGAGGCAGGGCCCGCATCTGCATCATCTGAAAGAAGTGGTAAAGGGGCCTCAGGCCCGAAACCAGGCCGTTGCCGGTCCCCCCGGCTATGGCCAGCCCCAGGGCGGGCAGGCCGTTCAATGGGCCGGAGCGGGCGTAGACCCTAAACATCTTCAGGATGAGATATTTGATCAGGCCGCTTACGTCCCACCAATAGACCGGGGCGCCCAGGACCAGGGCTCCACAGGAAAGCAGTTTGCCGCTCAAGTAGGCGAAGGCCTCATCTTTAAAGCTGCACTTGAGATTGTCCATGCAGACCCAGGGCAAGCAGTCCCGGCAAGGGGCAACCACATGTTCCTTGAGCTGGATCAGTTCAGTGGCGGCGCCGGCCCCGGACGCCCCCTCCAGGGCGGCCGAGACCAGCTGGTTGGTGCGTCCTTGCGGGTTGGGACTGCCCACTATGCCCAGGACAGCGTTGTTCTGCTCCACGGTTTCTCTCCCCACAAATGTCTGAGCGATTATGAAACCGGGTGGACGCCTTTTGCGATCCAGGGTGACGCCACTCCGGCGCCGGCTCCGGCGCAGCCAGATGGCAGCGCCAGGACGTCGGCTTTACACATTCTGCGGTCCAGGCGGACAAAAGTCAAAAGCCCGGGGCAAAGGTCTTGGCCTCCCCTCTCCATCAGCCTGCTCTGGGCGTGGTTATACCTTTGGCCTGTTTTAACAGCTCCCATAAACAACCAGAGCAATTGCATTGTGTTGGTTTTTGTGGCATGTTCTGACAGGTAATTCATCTTTTGTGGTAAATGCCTCATGGCCTCCCAAAATAAAAACCTGCCGCGCTCTGCCCGAGCCCTCACCGCCAAGGGCCGAAACACCCGGGCGGCCCTTTTGGACACCGCTTTGGAGGTGTTCACCGAACAAGGGGTGTTCGCCGCCAGCGTCTCGGAGATCAGCCGCCGCTGCGGATTGGCCCAGGGCACCTTTTATCAGTACTTCAACACCAAGGAACAGGTGCTGTTGGAGCTGACCGACCGCACCGTGGCCCGCTTTTGGGAGCAGGCCCGCGCCCTTGAGTTGGAGGGGCTGAATTTGGCCTCAAGGCTGAACAAGGTGCTGGAGCTGTTGTTCACCCACACCAGAGAATATTTCGCTTTCCACCGCATCCTGGGCGAGTTGGAATTGGTGGACCCGGTGAGCATCGGCTATTACGACTCCATCGCCCGCTTCTATCGCGGATTCATCCGCGACCAGGCCATGGCGGGCAACATCCGGCCCATCGACCCCAACTTGTTCGCCTATGGCCTCATGGGCATGGCCCATTTTTTCTTTCCCGACTGGGGAGCCAAGATCAAATCCTACCCGCTGAAACAAGGGGTGGAGATGGCTGTGGACCTGGTGCGCAAAGGAATCATGGGCCAGGCTCCCTGGCAGCCTCCGCCGGACCTGGCGGCATCCTCCCTGCCCCAGCGGGCTACCGAGGCCGGACAGGCGGAGCCGGGGCTCAGCCAGGGGCAAAAGACCCGCCAGGCCATCTTCCAGGCAGCGGAGCGCATCTTCGGCCAGATGGGCTACAACCGTGCAGCCATCGCCGACATCACCCGCGAGGCCGGTGTGGCCCAGGGCACCTTTTACGTGCACTTCGCAAGCAAGCTGGAGCTTTTGGAAGGCGTCATCGGCTTCCAGAGCCGCTCCCTGAGGCATGAACTGCGCCTGGCCACCCTGGGCCTCAGCGACCGCCGCGACGCCGAGCGCGAGGGCATGCTGGCCTTTTACGACTTCATCCGCCACCACCGCGAACTCTACCGGGTGGTGGCCGAATGCGAGGCCATCAGCCCCGAGGCGGCCAAAATGTACTACAGCCGCATGGCCAACAATTACGTGGATTACGTTCGCCAGGGTGTGGCCCAGGGCCAGCTCCGGGACCTGCCCGCTTCTTTTTTGGCCCGCTCCCTGATGGGCTTCAACCACATGATCGGCATGAAGTGGCTGATCTGGAACTCCTCGCCTCATGCCGAGGTGCCGGCGCACTTGCTGTCCGAGGCGGTGGAGTTCGTGCTCTACGGCCTGGATCCCGCCTGATATCCACGAGTTTTTCAGCTAAATATTTTAGTAAGCCTGGCGCATCCTAAAAAATGACATCTGATTCATATTTCTGCTTGACAGGGGAGAATCCTGCGGGGCATGATTTCTGACAGGTGGTTCATATTTCAGAGTCAAGTCATGGGTGAAGACCAGCCAGCATGGGCTGGTTTCACCGAGACCTCCGGAGGGGTTTATTGGCTTCACTTGAGGGACAGGTGATACTGCTCAGCGGGGCCAGCTCAGGCATCGGCGCGGCCCTGGCCCGGTTGCTTCTGCAAAGCGGCTCCCGGGTGGCCATGCTGGCCCGGCGGGGGGAGCGGCTCAAGGTCCTGGCCGCCGGACACCCTCAAACCAGCCTGGCCCTGACCGGGGATATCACCCGCCCTCAGGACCGCAAGGCCCTGGTGGAGGCCGCCACCGAACGCTGGGGCCGCCTCGACGTCCTGATCAACAACGCAGGTGTAGGTCATTACGGCGACGTCTTGGAAGCCAACGAACAGGCCTGGCGGGAGCTTTTTGAAATCAACTTTTTTGCGCCGGTGCTTTTGGCCCGCGAGGTGCTGCCCGTCATGCTCGCCCAAAAGCAAGGGCTCATCGTCAATATCGCTTCCATCGGGGCCCTGGTGGCCCACAGCGACAAGGTGACTCCCTACGTGGCCAGCAAACACGCGCTGCTGGGTTTCTCCCGTGGCCTGGCCAAAGACCTGGCGGGCAGCGGGGTTCGGGTCAAGGCTGTCTGTCCCCATCTGACCGCCACCGAATTTTTCGAGGTCTCGCCGGGGGCGGCGGCCATGGCGCCGGAGGTGGCCAAATACCGCTCCTACATGGACACGCCCGGGGAAGTGGCCCAGGGCATCCTGGATCAATTGGACGACGATGGCCTGGTGCTGTTTCCCACCGAAAAGCCGCAAGCGGCGTACCAGAAGATGCGGGAGTTGTAGATGCAGACCGGGCCAATGGAAAAAATCCTCATCACTGGCGGCGCCTCGGGCATGGGCCGGGCCGCGGCCCTGCGCCTGGCCAAAGACGGTGCCTGGGTGATGTTGGCCGATTTAGACCTGGAGGCCGCCCGGCAGGCGACCGGCGAGATACAGGGTTTGGGCGGCCGCGCCCAGGCTCTGGCGGTGGACGTGGCGGACCCGGACTCGGTGCGCGCGCTTTTCGAGCAGGTGCAACAAAAAGCCGGCGGCCTTGACATGTTGGTGCACACGGCGGCAATACTGGGAGACACCGCTTTCATTGAAGACATCAGCGACCAGCAGTGGCGGCGCATGATGGCCGTCACCCTAGACGGGGCCTTTTTCTGCGCGCGGGAGGCAGTAAGGCTCATGTCCGCCGGTGGGGGCGGCCGCATCCTGCTCTTCTCCTCGGTGGCCTCCCTGACCCCCAGCCCGGGAGCTTTGGCCTATTCGGCGGCCAAGGGCGGAGTGAACCTGCTGGCCCGCACCCTGGCGGTGGAGGCGGCCAAACACGACATCCGGGTCAACGTGGTGGCGCCGGGATACGTGGAAACCCCCATGCTGGCCGGCCTGCCCCCAGGCTTCGAAGAATACATCATCAAAAAAACCCCGCTGGGCCGCTTGGGCCGGGCGGAGGAAGTGGCCGGACTGGTGGCCTTTTTGGCCTCTGAGGAAGCCGACTTCATCACCGGGCAGATCATCAGCCCCAACGGCGGGCTGGTTATATAGGGATTGTTTGACATGCCCCAACAGTACCAACACCTGATCGTGGAAATCGGCCCCGAGGTGGGCTGGGTGACCATCAACCGCACCGGCGACCGCAACTCCATCAACTCCGTGCTGATGGCCGAACTGGACACGGCCTTGGATTCCCTGGAGGCCTCCGGCGCACGGGCGGTGGTCTTCAGCGGCGCGGGTGATCAATACTTCATCGGCGGCGCCGACGGTATCGAGATGATGCAGTTGAGCCCCAGCGAGGCCCGGGCCTTTTCGCGCCGCTTCCAGGCCACGCTGGGGCGCATGGAGTCCAGCCCACTGATTCTGCTGGCGGCCATCAACGGCCTGTGTTTCGGGGGGGGCTACGAGTTCGCCCTGGCCTGCGACCTGCGCCTGGCCGCCGACAGCGCCCGCATCGGCCTGCCCGAGACCAAAGTGGGCCTCATCCCCGGCGGCGGCGGCACCCAGCGCCTGCCCCGGCTGGTGGGCATCGGCCGGGCCATGGAGAT
>JANQFN010000368.1 GCA_028277825.1 Desulfarculaceae bacterium | reverse complement strand
TTGCCCACGAACCCGGGCAGGTCCTTATTCACCACCACCGGCGCCTTGCCCATGGAGGCGATGAGTCCGCGCAGGGTTTGGGCCACCTGGTCAGAGGTATGCTCCCCCTTGATCACCTCCACCAGGGGCACCAGCTCCGGCGGGTTGAACCAGTGCAGGCCAACCACCCGCGCCGGAAGCTTGCAAGCCGATGCGATGGCGCTGATGCTCAGGCCGGAGGTGTTGCTGGCCAGGATGGTGTCATCCCTGACCAGGCCTTCCATCTGGGTGAATAGCTCTTGCTTGAGCCCCAAGTCCTCGGGCGCGGCCTCGTTGACCAGGTCCGCGCCCTGCAGGGCTTCGGTCAGGTCCGTGGTGGTTTCAATGCGGGGCCGGGCGGCGTCAACTTCGGCCTGGGAGTGCACGCCTTCGGCCACAAACAGCGCTGCCTTGTCAGCTATGCGCTCCAGGCCGGTTCCTAGTTGTGCCTGAGATACGTCGTAGAGTCGAACCGAGCGGCCGGCCAGGGCAAAGCACAGGGCAATGCCCGCGCCCATGGTGCCGGTGCCGATCACGGCCACTTGTTTGAGGTCAGCCTGCTTCATGTCCCGCCCCTCCCAATCCAGTCGACCCCGCCTCTGGGCCGGTGACTGGCGGGCTCAATATTGCAGGGCCTATTTGTCGTGGCTGTAGATCACCGCCAGGAGCTTGGCCGGCTGGTCCCCAAAAGGCCGCACCAGGTGGGGCACCGTGGAGTCGTAGTAAATGGCGTCGCCGGGCTGCAGGACCTCAACGGCTTCGCCCACCAGGGCCTCCATCTGACCCTCCAATATGAAGATGAACTCCTCGCCGTCGTGGGTGGAGGGCGCCACCTCTTCGTCAGTGGGGTGCAGGGTGACGATGAAGGGCTCCATGGCCCGGTTCTTCTTCTTTGGCGCCAAGGTCTCATAGGAGTAGCCGTAGGAGGTGCCCTTTTGCGAGGCGTAGCGGCTCATCTGCTGGCGTTCGCCCACCCGCACCACGGTGTAGGGCGTATCCTCGCCGCCGGCGATCAGGGTGCCCAGCTTCATATCCAGAGCCTTGCCCAGCTTGATCAGCATGCCCAGAGGCGGGCTGGCGGTCTCGCCCTCGATCTCGGCCAGGGCCGTCTCGCTCAGGCCGGTGCGCTGGGCCAAATCGGCCAGGCTTAGGCCCTGCGCTTCGCGCATGGCGCGCACCCGTTGGCCCACGGGCAAGCTCTGGTCAACCGCGGTGGGCTCCTGCTTGGCGGCCAGGGCGTCCACCCCGGCCAGGAAGTCATTCTCCCGGCGGGTGCCGTCGTTGTAATTGTTGACCTGCTCCATGGGGTCTTTGTCAGCGGGGGATGACATGTTTTTCTCCTTGCGCCTTATATATGCATTCAACCTACCTCTTGGGCCGAGGCGAGGTCAAATGGCTCAGACGGCGGCCAGCGCCTTTTCCAGGTCAGCCGGTTCCTGCACGTTGATGACCACAATGTCCTTGGGCGCGGTTTTTTTGATCAGGCCGGCCAGCACGTTCTTGGGCCCAGCCTCGATGAACACGGTCACTCCGTTGTCCACCAGGGCCTCGACGGTCTGCACCCAGCGCACCGGCGCGGTGAGTTGGGTCATCAACTCGGCCTTGACCAACTTGGCGTCATCGGTGGGCTGACCGGTGGTGTTGGGCACGTGCAAACAATTCAGCTCTGAGAATTCGGTCTCGACGATGGCGTTTTTCATGTCCTGGCCGGCCAACTCGATCAGGGGGCTGTGCCAGGCGCCGGAGACCTTGAGCGGTATGGCCTTGAGGCCCTTTTCCTTGGCCAGCTTGTTGGCCTCGGCCACCGCGCCTTTGTCGCCGGTGATCACGGTCTGCACCGGGGTGTTGTAGTTGGCCGGCTGCACCACGCCCTCCACCTGGGCGCAAAGCTGGGCCACCTCCTCGGGTGAGGCCCCCATCACCGCGCTCATGGCCCCGGGATTGTCATGGGCGTCGCGGTCCATGACCAGGCCGCGCAGGCTGACCAGGCGCAGGCAGTCCGTGGGGGTGAAGGCGCCGGCCGCGCACAGGGCGGCGTATTCGCCCACGCTGTGGCCGGCCACGGCGTGAGGCTTGAGCCCGGCGGCGGACAGGGCCTGCCAGCAGGCCAGGTCCACGGCGATCACCGCGGGCTGCAAATTCACCGTCTGGGTCAGCTCCTCCATGGGGCCTTCGAAGCAAAGTTGCCTGATGGGCCGACCGCTGGCCGCCTCGGCCAGCTCGAACAGCTCCTTGGCCTGGTCCGAGGCCTCGAAAAACCCCTGACCCATGCCCACGTACTGGGAGCCCTGACCCGGAAAAACCACTGCCACCTTTGCCATGCCTGCCTCCAGATCTACTCAGAAACAACCTGCTGCAAATTGGAAAAATCAATGTACTAAATGGCCTGGGCAGTGTCAACGGAGGGCGGGCGGCAACCTGAAGGGAAAAGGATTGGGAAAAGGTTAGGTATAGTCGGCATATACTTGCCCAGAAGCGATTAAATTCATTAGCCAATTTATCAGGTAAAGGCCGGGAAAGCTGAGCGGATCAGCGGGCCGGCAGTGGCTGGCGTACCTGACAAGGTCAACTCACCGCCAGCAGCAAATGGCAGGTTCCCACATGCCATTGAATCCCCATACGGGGATTCATTCCCCGCGGCTTGCCGCGCTATAAAGCTTAAATTTTCACTATTGATACCCCGCTGCTTGCGGCGGGGTTGTTCATTAGATGCCGTATTCCCTTTAAAACCTTGGTGCCACCAGGCCGCCAGCGGACAACAAAACGCTGGCACGTAACCCCCACCGGCGCCACTTTCTTCCCTTACCTGCTTTTTTTCTAGCCAGCCTAACTCG
>JANQFN010000326.1 GCA_028277825.1 Desulfarculaceae bacterium | reverse complement strand
GTAGCTAAAGCTACGTCGAGGCCCAAGCGCAGCCAGCAACACCGTATGCCGGTGGCTGGCGCAGCCGGACACACGGCCTTCATGAAATATGCGGGCTAGGCACAGAGGGAGCAAGGGGCACCACATGGGTATGTTGAAGCAACCGCTGGCCCTGGGCGGCATGGAGGTGAAAAACCGCCTGCTGCGCTCGGCCACCATGGAGAGCATGGCCGACCTGGACGGGGGGGTGACTGACGCCCTGCTTGAGACCTACCTGGACCTGGCCCGGGGCGGGGTGGGTCTGATCATCTCCGGGGCCTGCGCGGTGGCCGAGGACGGCCGCGCCTGGCCCAACCAGATGGGGGCCTGGGACGACGACCATGTTGCGGGCTTGGCCCGACTGGCGGCCATGGTGCACGTCCACGGCCAGGGCTGCAAGGGCGCCGTGCAGCTGCACCACAAGCCGGCCGGGGCCACCGGCTACTCCTATGGCGGCATCGTGGAGGAAAAATCCCTGGCCGATTTGGGCGAAGACGACATCGCCCGGCTGGCGGGGGCCTACGGCCAGGCCGCAGCCAGGGTGAAGCAGGCCGGCTGGGACGCGGTGGCGGTGCACGGCGGCCACGGCTATTTGGTCAGCGAGTTCTTCTCGCCGGCCACCAACCCGCGCGACGACCAATGGGGCGGCGGCATCGAAGGCCGCCTGCGTTTCCCCTTGGCGGTGCAAGGGGCCATCACCGAGGCGGTGGGCCCGGACTTCCCGGTGCTGTGGAAGATCAACACCTCGGACTTTTTGGAAGACGGCGCCGGCCTGGAGGACTACGCGGCGCTGGCCGGCCGCCTGGCCGGGGCCGGGGTGAGTCTCATCGAGATGAGCGGCGGCATCAAAGACCAGATCCGCCTGCGCGCGAAGCTGCGGCGGGAGGCCGGCGAGGCTGAGGCCTACTTCCTGCCCGCCCTGGAGGCCTTCCGCGCCCAGGCACCGGACACGCCCCTGGCGCTCACCGGCGGCCTGCGCTCACCGGCGGCCATGGAGGCGGCCCTGGCCGCCGGGGCCGACATGCTGGGCCTGAGCCGGCCCCTGATCAGCGAACCGGACCTGTCCCACCGCCTCTTGGCCACCCAGGACAAGCGGCCCGCCCGCTGCACCTCCTGCAACAAGTGTCTGTTGCACATCGCCAGCCAGCCGCTGAAATGTGTGGAGTTCGATCCCCTGCAAGAGGTGATCAAGGCCTTAAATTAGGTTCCCCCGAATTCACCATATAGATTACGCTGGCGCCGGCGGCCGCCACAGGGCCCAGTAGCTCTTAGCGCTGGCGCCCAAGAAATCCCGCATGGGATCGCACTTGGCCTGCAGGATGAAAAACACCGGCGCGGGCAGAGGCCGGGGAGAGAAGCTCTCCAAATTGGCCATGCCCTTGCTCACGATCAGGTCCGCATCCTTGACTAACTCATGCAGCCGCTCCGGTGCCCGCTCCCACTCCACCCCGATGCCCACGAGGCCGGTGTCCGCCACCCGGTCGAATCCTTTGGTCAGGCCGGTTTGGGCCAGCTCCCGCCGGGTCAGGTCGTTCAGGGCCGGGCCGCCCTTGACCACCAGCACCACCCGCCGTGCCTTTTGGCTCAGGTGCCGGTACAGGGGCAGGTCGAAAAAGGCCTCGCCGCTATTGTCCGTGAAGTACAAGACCAGGTCCAGGCCCCGCTCCAGGGCGTCGTGCAATAAGGGGGTGTCATTGCGGGCAAAGGGCACCCCGTTCGTAGCGCCGGCGATGGCCTCGGCCATGGCCCGGTCCGGGGTCTTGAAAAAATCCAGGCTGTTGCCCAGGGTGGCCAGGGAAACCAGGGCTGCCAAGTCGCCGCCAACCAACCGGCCGGCCTCGCGGGCCGCCCGCCGGGCCATGGCGATTTCTTGGTCCTTGAACTCC
>JANQFN010000323.1 GCA_028277825.1 Desulfarculaceae bacterium | reverse complement strand
CTCGGATTTGTGCGCCAGACCGGCCGAGCAGGCTTTCAACACCACCGGATAGCCCAGATCAGAGGCCGCAGCCAAGGCATGGCTGACATCAGACACCAGGACCTCGGGAACCACCGGTATCCCAAAACAAGACAGAAACTCCTTGCTCAAATGCTCGTCAAGAGAGGTGATGCCGGTCGCAACGGCGTTTGCTATGATCTCTTGCTGTTTGTCCACGCTGGCCACCAGTCCTTATGCCCCGGCAAGGGGGTTTTCTATTTTTCGCTTATGGCCACCGCCCTGATGGGAGAACCGGTACCGTTTTGAAAGCGCAAGGGCAGTCCCACGAAGAAGAATTCGTGTTTGGGGATTAAATCCACCCGGCCCAGATTCTCCATGTTGAGAATTTCGCGCTCCCGGCAGACGATGTGGGCAGGCTGGATCATCTCGTTTTTCACTTCGTTCCAACTGTCAATGCTGGGGGCGTCGGCACCCACGCTGATCACTCCCCGGTCGGCCAGAAACTCCATGGCGCTGCGGTCCATGCCGGGATAGTTTTTTATATATCCATAGGGGTCGTCGTACCATTTGAGAGACCACCCGGTAAAATACATCACCACGCTTTGCTCCTGAATATTGACACCAGTGTCGTCAATGGCCTTTTTAACGTCATCTTCAGTGATATAGGCGTTGGGCTCTTTGTAGGAGAAGTCGAACCAGACCGCTGGCGCCATGGTCCAAGAGAGGGGAAGTTCGTCAACCGCGCGGGCGTGATCGCCTTCCACGATGTGGTTTACCGCGTCCACGTGGGTGGAGGTGTGATCGCACATCATGAAACCGGTTACCCGGTAAGAGTAGGGAGCCTTGGTCAGCCCGAACTTGATGGTCTCTTCCGTGGTCAAATGCTCCCAGATCACGGTGCGCAGATGACCCGGGAAAGTGGGGTTGTCCATGGCGATGTTTTGGCTGATGTCGGTAACCACGCAATCCCTGCCCAGAATTTTCATCTCGACCTGGTTGCGGTACTCCGGGCAATAGGCCCTTTTGTCTTCAGTGTTCATGCCGAACCCTCGTGTGCTGGCCGCACGGGATGATCATGCTGGCTGGTGGTTTTCGCCCATCCAATACCGATCAAACTCCTTGCCGGCCTAGTTCATTTTTTAGCCTGGTGCCTGGAGGCACCGGGCCATGGATGATTGAAGTTATGGGTTTACCACCACCCTGATGCACTCCTCGGGGCGGGCGGCCTGGGCCAAGGCGTCATTGAATTCTTCCAGCGGAAAGCGGTGTGAGATCAAAGGAGTGATCTTGATGATGCCTGAGTCGATCAGGTCCCTGGTCGCCTTGCCGCAGAATATGGCTGAAAAACTTCCGATGATTTCCAGGTTCCTTTTGTTGATGGCCAGGGGACTCAGTTCGGCCAACTGGTCCTTGGGGGCCATGCCGAAGACGATGATGCGGCCTCGGTCGCGCACGAACTTCATGCTCTGCTCCAAGAGCTTGGAGTTGCCCACGCCCTCCACAACCACGTCGAAGCCGTAGGGGGTCAGGCTGGCCAGAGTCTCCTCCTGGTTCTCATCGGCCAAGACGCACTCGTCGGCGCCCAGCTCTCTGGCCAGGTCTAGACGATTCTGCGCCCGATCGGTGATCACCACCAGGGGTGAACCGTTGGCCTTGGCCAACTGCACGTACAAAAGTCCCATGGTGCCGGCACCGATGATCAAGATGGAGTCACCGGGCTGGAAGCGGGCCCTTTTCATGCCGGAGACCACCGTATTTAGGTTGGGCAGGAAGGAGGCTTCCTCAAACGATGAGTTTTTGAACACGTAAACGTTCTTGCGGGGGACCACCACGTATTCGGCAAAGCCGCCATCCAGCTTGAGGGAGCCCTTGTTGGCCGACATCCCGATCACTTCGCCGTTGCGGCAGGCGTTGTATTCGCCTATCTGGCAGAAATAGCAGTAGCCGCAGGCGATGAAAGGCTCGATGCTGACCATGTCGCCGATCTCAAGGTCGTCGACGCCCTCGCCCAACCCATGCACCGTGCCGGAAAACTCATGCCCGGGGATCACCGGATATACGGTATCGGTGAAATCCCCCTTCACTATGTGCTGGTCCGTGCCACATACGCAGCAGGCCTTTACTTGTATCAGGACCTCGCCGGGGCCTGGTTGGGGCACCGGAACATCCTCGACTTTGTATGATTCTGGTTTTCCCACTACTAAAGCTTTCACTTTGACCTCCTTAAAAACCTTTCATCAGTTACCCTGACCCCCATGAGGTTAAGCGTTGCCGCCGCTTAGCTTGGCGTGGCGCATATCAGGTCCAGGAGGATCGTTGATCCGGGCACCAAATGAGGCCCTTCGATCTCGACAGTGGTACTGGCTGGAGGATCCACCTTGAAGTAGCTCTTCCAGAGTTCGAAGGATTGGTCCAGTTCGGTGATATCGGTGTGGAATACGCTGCGTTTGACCATGTTGTCCAGGGAAGAGCCGGCCGCCTCGCAGATGGCCTGGGCCCGCTCGATGGCGTAGGCCATCTGCAGCTTCACGCTTTGGCCGTAATAGGGCACCGCTGGATGCAGCTTCACCGAATCAGCCAGGCCTTTTTCATCAAAGGGCATTTGCCCAGAGAGGAACAGCAACCCGCCAGCTTTAACGGCGTGGGGCTCGTGGGTCAGCTGCGGCGCGATGCCCCCGGCGGTGACCACCTCAATGGAGGCGGGTCCGTCCTTGGTCACCGCAATGACGCTGACCTGTAGCTTGCAACCCTCGCTGCCGATGCCGTTTGGTTTGACGATGGTGCGGGCGGGTGGGTTGTCACCGAAAACTTCCTGCCATACGTTTTCGAAATCGGTGAAATCGTTTAAGTCCAACAGGTCCACGCGCACCTTGACCACGTGATCCAGGGAGGAACCGGATGCGTCCAGGATGGCCTCCAATTGCTTGAAGATGAAACGCGCTTGGGCCTTTACCGGTGAGCCGTACCAGTTGTTGGGGTTCACCTGGGCTTCTGGGGCCACGCCTTCCACGTAATCGGTGGCCATCAGGTTGGAGACGAACACCCAGGGACCGGCCTTGACCGCCTGGGCCTCAGGGCCCTGGACTGTGGCCGAGGTAGAGATCACCTCCTTGCTGAAGCCAGAAGCGTCGGTGAAGGCGATGGCGTCCACTTCCAAGTTGCAGATGGGGATGATGAAGGGGTTCACCAGCACCGTGGTGGCTGCCACCGATCGGGGGCCCAGGATGTTGTCGCGCTCGGCCAGGTAGGCAGCCGCGTCCTTGGTGTCATCGAAGTACTCTTCCACCTTGACCACGTTGTCTAGCTTGGCACCTCCGGCGCTTACCAACTTGTTGATGGCCCGGAAAACCACCTGGGTTTGTTGCTTCATATTGCTCCCGTAATAGGGCAAGTCTGCTTCGGGAGCCAAACCGGTGCGGTAGTCTGTGGCCAGGGCGCCTGAGGTGAAAATCAAATCTCCCACCACAATCGACGAGGAGTAATGCATCACCGGCTTGGGTACGTCATCGGGCCTTACTGCGCGTTTCATTTCAAAAGACTCCTTGGCACCTGGCGACGCCGCGTTGGAAGCCGCCAGGTGCAAATTCCGCTAAGTGCATCTAATCTCAAAAGTTATCGTTTTTAGCCGCTAGCGTCCGGCCTGGGAAACATCATCGACCTCGTCGCCGACCTTTTCCCATTCCACCTTGTCTTCGCAAACCATGCAGACCGGTAGCCGGTTGTGGTCCGACCAGATGGTGATCTCGTCGCCACATTGTTTGCACTTGTAAATGCCCAAGGTCTTGGCCCGGTTTCCCGTCTGGTTGCCAAAGGCATTTTGGGCGAATTCGAACTTATATTTCACGACATCCATGTCAGGTCTCCTCATGTGTTCGGGGCCAGGCCCCGCTTGCTGGGCCACTGCCCTAGACTGCTTGAGCCTCGGCCTCCTTGATCGCCTTGAGGACCCGCTCCGGCGTGCAGGGCGCGCTGGGAATCCTTACGCCGATGGCGTCATATATGGCGTTGCCAATAGCGGTGCCCGCGGCGTTGGCCGTGAACTCGCTGATACCCACCGCCCCGTAGGGGCCCACCGGATCCGGATAATCCACGAAACCCACATTGAGCTTAGGGATGTCCTCGGAGGTGGCGATCAGGTAGTCGGCTAGGTTGGTGGCTTGGGAGTACACGTCGTAGTCCTCGGACATGCCGTCCACTTCCGGGTAGTAGGGATGCAGGCTCTCGGTGAGGCCGTAGCCCATGCCCATAATCACGCCGCCGTCGGTTTGGGCCTCGGACAACAGTGGGTTGAGCACCCGCCCCGCCTCCACGGCGGCATGCAGTTGCAGCACGTCCACCATGCCGGTCTCCATGTCCACTTCCACCTCGGCCACCACCACCTGATACTCATAGGCGGCAAAAGGCTCGCCGCGCCCGGTTTCGGGGTTGATGCCTTTGGAGATGTTGGGGATGTGCCAGCCCTCGGCCACCATGGGGATGCGTCGGTCCCAGTGGGTCACGCTGGCCACGTCCTTGAAATCCACCGCCTTGTCCGGGCTGCCCGAAACATAGAGCTTGCCGTTTTCAAACTCGATGTCATCCGGGCTGGCCTCCAGCATCTCGGCGGCAGTCTCGGCCAGCAGCTTTTTCAACTCTTGGGCTGCGGCGCGCACCGCGTTGCCGCCGATGTGGGTCTGGCGGCTGGCGATGGCGCCCACGTCGTGGGGGCAGGTCTCGGTGTCGCCGCTGATTACCGTGATATCTTTGATGGACACACCCAACTCTTCACCCAGGATTTGAGCCATCACCGTGTTGGAGCCCTGGCCCAACTCGGTGCAGCCGGTGGAGAGATTGATGCTGCCGTCTTCTCTGACGTTGATGTAGCAACCGGAGATGCCACCGGCCATGGAACTGGTCGGGTACACGGTCGCGCAAACGCCTTTGCCTCTCTTTTTCATTATCAGCCTCCGTCCTACACGCTAATTTGCCAGCCGGACATTTCGGCCGCTTTGCGCAGGCATTGCTCGATACCCACCGCCCGAAGCCGGCAGCCGGTCTGACCCAGATCGCCGTCCTTCAGGCAGTTGATCAGCCTGAACTCCAATGGATCTATGCCCAGCTCACGCGCCATGATGTCCATCTGGGCGTCGGAGGCCCAGGTGGCCTGAGCGATACCGAAACCGCGCATGGCGCCGCCGGGCTGCTTGTTGGTGTAGACCACGTAGCCATCGAAGTGATAGTTGGGCACCCGGTAGGGGCCGCAACCCAGGATGCCGTGTTTGTGCATCTGCATGGTGCCCCAGATGATATAGGCCCCGTTGTCGCAGATCGCCTCGATCTGCTTGGCGGTGATCTTACCCTCCTTGGTCACCCCGGTTTTGTGGGTCATCACATAGGCGTGACGCGTGTCCCAGCACTGCATCTCCTCTTCCAGGGTCCAGGCCCACTTGACCGGGCGTTTGGTCTTCATGGCCAACAGGCCCACGTGGGGTTCCAAAGAGGGGGCATTCTTGCCGCCGAAGGCGCCGCCGCTCTGCTGGGCGATCAGGCGCACCTTGGACAGGGGCAGCTTCAGGGCGCCGGCGGTGTCGCCGGCGTGAAAGAAGGGCATCTGGGTGATGGACCAGACGGTGAGCTTGCCGCTGTCATCCATCTGGGCCAGGGCCGCGTGGGGCTCCAGGTAGGCGTGCTCCTGCACCGGCACCGAGAAGGTGTGCTCGAAGATATGATCCGCCTCGGCAAAGCCCTTTTCCACGTCACCGCTGCGGATCTGGCAGCGGTTGATGTCCTCGGTGTAGGGCACGATGTTGTCCGGGAACTGGTCGTGGATGGAGATGGCTCCGGGCTTCATGGCGTCGCGCGGGTCCAACAGGGCGGGCAGTTCCTCGTACTGCACGTCGATCAACTCGGCCGCCTCCTGGGCGATCTCCAGGGTCTCGGCCGCCACCACCGCGATCCACTCGCCGATGTAGCGCACCTTGCCCTCGGCCAGACAGGGATGGTCCGGGATGTATTCCTGGTACAGGTTATGCGGGAAGTCCTTGCCGGTGATCACCGCGGCCACCCCGGGCACGGCCTCGGCTTTGGAGGTGTCTACCTTGATCTTGGCGTGGGGGTGTTTGCTGTAGACGCCCTTGCATTCAAGCATGTTGGGCAGCTTCATATCGTCCACGTATTTGCGGGAACCGGTGACGTTTTGCACGCCGTCGATACGGGGCCGCCGCTGACCGACCTCACCACCCTGTTCCACCAAATCGTGGAATGTTTGATAAAGTCCAGATTTCATTTTATCGCCTTCCTTCGTAGGTTTGGTTTGGTGCCTTCCACCGGATCAGCGCCGGTCGGCCATCTTCTCGGACGCTTCTAGCACCGATTCGATGATCTTGTAGTACCCGGTGCAGCGGCACAGGTTGCCGCTGAGGGCATGCTGCACCTGCTCGGTGGACGGGCTGGGCTCATGCTCCAACAGGGCCTTGGCGCTCATGATCATGCCCGGCGTGCAGAAGCCACACTGGCTGGCCGCGTTCTCGTAAAAGGTCTCCTGCAGAGGATGCAGCTGGCCGTTTTCCTCCAAGCCCTCGATGGTTTCAATCTCCTTGTCGCGGGCGTCCATGATCAGGGTCATGCAGGCGTTGATGGGGGTTCCCTCGATCAGCACCGTGCAGGCGCCGCAGTCACCGTCCTCGCAGGACCGCTTGGAACCGGTTAGGTCCAGTTTTTCCCGCAAGACGAATTGCAAGGTCCAGTGGGGTTCCACCGGCAACTCATATTTTCGGCCGTTTACATTTAGTGTTATTGCTTGAGACATGGTAATCTCCCTTTCCGCGGTTCCTTTGGGTATCAGGCCATGGCCTGTCTAATGCACCGCTCCACCAACACCGGCGTCACTTCCTGGCGGTACCAGGCGGTGGATCGCAGGTCGGTGATGGGCGATATCTCCTCGGCCACCGCGGCCTTCACCTGGGCCAGAAGCTCGTCGTCGGGGGTTTGACCCTCCAACAGGGCCTCGGCCTTTTTCAGGCGCAGGGGCACCGGGGCCACCGCACCGGCGGCGATGCGCACGTCGCTCAAACCGTTGCCGTTGTTGAAGCTGACCGCGGCGCTGCACACCGCCAGGGTGTTGGCCTTGCGCTTCATCAGCTTCAACGACGCGTTCTTTTTGTGCAAAGAGGCATCGGGGATCAGGACCTCGCTGATGACCTCATCGCCGGCCAGAGCAGTTTGACCGGGGCCTTTGAAGAAGTCGTCCAGCGCGATGACCTTTTCGCCGCCGGGGCCGGCCACCTTAAGCTGGGCGTCCAGGGCCAAAAGCGGCGGGGCGCTGTCGGCCGCCGGAGAGCCGAATGCCAGGTTGCCCGGGATGGTGGCGATGTTGCGGATCTGGGGGTTGGCCATCAGGCTGATCATCTGGCGCAGGGAGATAGG
>JANQFN010000316.1 GCA_028277825.1 Desulfarculaceae bacterium | reverse complement strand
CTCCTACAACAGCCACCCGGTGCTGGAGGGGGTGGAGTTCGAACTGCCCCAGGGCCAGGCCCTGGGCATCCTGGGGGTGAACGGCGCGGGCAAGTCCACCCTGCTCAAATGCCTTAACCGGATATTGAAACCCCGAGGCGGTGTGGTGCTCTTGGACGGTAAGGACGCCGCGCAAATGCGCCCAGGCGAGATCGCCCGCCAGGTAGGCTACGTGCCCCAGCGCCATGACCGCGACCAGCTCAGCGTCTTCGACTCGGTGCTTCTGGGCAGGAAGCCTTATATCTCCTGGCAGGCCACGGAAGAGGACCTGGCTATCGTGGAGCGGGTGATACACACCATGCGCCTGGAGAAGCTGGCGCTAAGGACGGTAGACACCCTGAGCGGCGGAGAGGTGCAAAAGGTCCTCATCGCCCGCGCCCTGGCCCAGGAGCCCCGGGTGATGCTGTTTGACGAGCCCACCAGCAACCTTGACCTCCTGAACCAGTTGGAGGTGATGGAGTTGATCAGTCACATGGCGCACGGGCACGGTATAGCCGCGGCGGTGGCCATCCACGACGTGAACCTGGCGGTGAGGCACCTTGACCATCTGTTGATGCTCAAGGATCAGGCGGTGTACGCCATCACCCCGGCGGCGGAGGTGACGCCGAAGATGATTAAGGAAGTGTACGGCATCGAGGTGCGCATGGAAGATGTTGACGGCCGCCCGGTGATCGTTCCCCTGAAAAGGACCAAGCATCCGGATCATCACTAAAGAGATATTTACGAGGGGGCTGAAATGAGACGCCACAAGCTGCTGTTCTGTTCGATCCTGGTCCTGTGTGCCTTGGGTCTGCCCGCCCTGGCCCAGGCCGCTGATACTCAGATAAGCGACATGGCCGGACGCAAGGTGACCGCGCCAGTCGGACCGGAGCGCATACTATGCCTTGGGCCCGGCTGCCTCAGGCTCATCGTGTATCTGGGGGCGGTGGACCGGGTGGTCGGTGTTGAGCGCTTCGAACGGCGCATGGGCGGCCGTCCATATTACCTGGCCCACCGCCAGTACCTGGACTCTTTGCCGGTGGTCAGCCCCGGCGGCCCCAGCGCCATCAACAAGAAGCCGGACCTGGAAAAGGTGCTGGCCGCGCGGCCCCAGGTCATATTCGTCACCATGATGCAGGCCGGGCTGGCCGACCGGGTGCAGACCCTGTTGAAGGTGCCGGTGGTGGTGTTGGACTATGGCGTGGTGGGCGGCTTCAGCCCCAAGATTTACCAGTCGCTCCTGGTGGCGGGCAAGGTGCTGGGCAAGGAGGACCGGGCCCGGCGGGTGGCCACCTACATAGAGAAGGGACGCGGCGAATTGGCCAGGCGGGCTAAGGGCTTGGCCGAGGACAGCCCCACGGCCTATGTGGGTGGGGTTAGCTTCAAGGGCTTCCACGGCATCGACAGCACCAACCTCCAATACGTGCCTTTTCGCTGGCTGGGAGTCAACACGGCGGTGCGGCCTAAGACCAAGCGGGCCTATTTCTTCGTTGACCGGGAGGAACTCTTGCGCCTGCAGCCGGAGATCATCTTTTTAGATGCGGCCGGCATGCAGATTATAAAGACCAATTACGCTAAACGGCCTGACTACTTCCAGGCCCTGAAGGCATTTCAGCAGGACAGGGTCTATACGTTGTATCCCTATAACTGGTACAGCACCAATTTGGGGACCGCCCTGGCCGACGCCTTTTGCGTTGGGAGGGTTGTTTTCCCTAAGGGTTTTACGGACATTGATCCCGCTCGCAAGGCCGACGAAATCTACCAGTTTATGGTAGGCAAGGCGGTATATGAACAAATGGCCCGCCTATATGGGCCCTTGGGTGCCAAGGCGCGGTTTGACAAGTGAGGAGATGAAAATGGGCTGTGCGCTGGATGAAGAACTGATTGACAAGGCCCGGGATTTCCATGGGCACTGGTGTCCTGGCCTGGCCATCGGCATCAGGGCCGGGGAATGGGTGCGCCAAAACCTGGGCACTTCTGCCGACGAGGAAATTGTGGCCGTGGTGGAGACCGACGCCTGTGGGGTGGACGCCATCCAGGTGCTCACCGGCTGCACCTTCGGCAAGGGCAATCTGATCTACAGCGACCAGGGCAAACAGGCATACAGCTTTTACCGGCGCGGCGACGGCAAGTCAGCCCGCCTGGTGCTGGACAACCAGAAGCTGGGCGGCGGCCCGGATGATCAGATAGCGGCCCTATTCCAAAAGAGCGCCCAGGGCACCATCAGCGCAGAAGAGCAGCAGGTCCTTAACGACTTCAAGGAGGGCTGGGCCAAAACCATCATGGAGGCTGAGTTAGACGACGTTTTCGTGATCAAGCAAGCCGGTCCCATGCCCAAGAAGGCGCGAATCATGAAGTCAATTGTCTGTGCCGAATGCGGCGAGGCCACCATGGAGACCCGCACGCGCAACATGCACGGCCAGACCTTTTGCCAAGCCTGTTTTGCTCAGCGTGAAAGCCGCATGTGAGAGCCTGTTGCCAGGGCACAGAATTTTGAGCCCCGCAACCGTGAAGACATTGGGTTTTTTGACAATTATTGACTAAGGCATTTGCGCCAAATGGTGATGCCTAGCGTGCCGAAAAGAAAACCTGCTCCGATAAGGCTAAATGTTGTGACCACTATTGCCAGTATAGCTTTTGCTAAGCTCCTTCAACTCTGTCAGGCTCATGAGACAGTTCAAACGGCTCCGGCAAGTTTGAATTAGGTCAAATTACATTTGACAAGCCAACATAAACTTTCACGGCCTCCGCCTTAACGAGTTCGTTTTTGAAATTTTAGACAATATTTAAAGAACTGCCCCAGCATCGATTAGCAAAATTAGCAGGATTAGCTGGGTTAGCAGCAAAAGCATGCTTTTGGATTTGCCAATAATTCATGGCTTGCCTGCGAATTTTGCTAATGCGGTTGAGAGATCCTTGGTCCTGGACTCACCGCTTAATATCTACCCCGGCAAGTGACGGCATTTTAGGATAGGAAATACTACCTTCATACAAGGGCCACTCAGCGCGGGCCCAGATTACATGAGCAGTTTGGTTTCAGGTGATTTTTCCCAGATGAATGCAACTTAGCAAAAGTTTCAATGCACGTGATCGATGCATAATATGAAGAGGGAATACAACATCTATTCCTAGACAATGGTGTTCATTCCAAATCGCCTTGGCCTCTTCTCCCCTTCCAACAAATTCAAGCTGCCCCCGCCGTGGCCTGTTGGGATAACCAATAAATTTAGGGGCGGACCTCATAAAGGTCCACCCCTTGAAGCGCAGGTGCCGTTTTTGTTAGGCAGCGTCCAGTTTCTGACGATCGGCCATGTCCATGAGCACGCGCTCCTTTTTGGTGTCTAGGCCCAGAGCAGCCCGTTTTTTGTCGATGTGGGCTACCATCTTATGGGCGTGTTCATAAGGGTCTTCCACTAGATCCCACTTGCCACCCACCACGTCTTCCAACTCTTCAAACAGGTATTTTTGCAGACGGGGCGCGCCGGCCAGGGGCAGACCCACGCCGAAAACAGTGTAGACCCCGCTGGACACGAAATAGTGCCCAATGCTGATGGCCTTTTCGCTCATCCATTCCGGGGCGGAACCGGCTGCGGGCAGGTCGCTCAGGTCCTTGCCCAAGCCGCCGGCCCTGACCACCTCGCTGGCGGCGGTGAGGATGCGGGAGTTGTCCACACAAGAGCCCATGTGCAATACCGGGGGAATTCCTACAGTCTCACAGACCTCAGCCAGGCCCGGTCCGCAATAGACCCCTGCCGATTCCGGGGTCAGGAGTCCCGCCTTGCCGCAGGCCATGGCGTTGCAGCCGGTGGTCAAGACGATCACGTCGTTCTTCAACAGTTCCTTGACTATGGTCAGATGGGCCGAATCGTGCATGGTGCGTGCGTTGTTGCAGCCCACCACGCCGCCGATGCCGCGGATGCGGCCGTTGATGATGTTCTCGTTGAGCGGCACATAGGAGCCGCGGAAGGTGCCGCCCAGGTGATAGGCGATGGCCTCTTGGGAAAAACCCACTACCATCTTTTCCTTGGCGCCGGGGATCAGGGCATCAGCCGATCGGTTGGCATAGTTGTCGATGGCGGTCCTGACGATCTGCTTTGCGTCCTCCAGGGCATGGTGCTCGTCGAATTCGATGTGCACCGTGTCGCCGGATTCGATCATGGCCCGAGGATTGGTGGTGATGATTTTGGTGTGATAGCAAGCGGCCACATTGGCGATGTTTTCCATGATGCATTGCACATCCACCACCATGGCGTCCAGAGCGCCGGTGACGATGGCCAACTCCTGCTGTAGGTAGTTGCCCGCAATGGGCAAGCCGTGACGCACCAGGATCTCGTTGGCAGTGCAGCACATGCCGGCCAATACGATGCCCGATGCTCCTTTGCTATTGGCATAAGCCACCATCTCCGGGTCCTGACTGGCCACCACGATCATCTCCGAGAGCAGCGGCTCGTGTCCGTGGACCACTATGTTTACATGGTCTTCCTTTAATACACCCAGGTTGATCTCGCCCTGGATTGGATATGGAGTGCCAAACATCACGTCTTGTAGGTCGGTGGCGATCATGGAGCCGGCCCAGCCGTCGGCTAATGAGGCCCGGGTGCACTGTTTAATGATATTCCTATAGTCCTGGTCCACACCCATGTGGGTGCGGTGCATGATCTCCACGATCTCGCGGTCGATGCCGCGGGGAATCACGTCCATTTCCTTCCATAACTCATAGCGTGCCTCGGGCGCTCGCTTGGCATAGTAAATCTCCCCCTCCTGTTGTCCCCATTGACCCAGGGCCTTGACGCCCACTTCCTCGGCGATCTCATATATGTCGCGTTCTTGCTCGACCTTCTCGCCGTTTTCACCATCCACCAAAACGGTGGTGGGCACCTTGAAGTCGGGGGCTATCTCCAAAAGTTTTTCCGTGTCTTTGATGCCGTAGTCCCCGGTCTGGCGCCGGGCGGCGGCCAGGAAGACCTCAGCCACTCCGCGGCCGTGGTCGCTGTGCGCGGCGGC
>JANQFN010000308.1 GCA_028277825.1 Desulfarculaceae bacterium | reverse complement strand
TCTGCGTTTCTTCGGGCGCAGCGGATGTCCCGGCCTGCTGGTGGAGGGCATGTCCATCAGCGGACCCTAGCCCAGGGCTTGGAGGCGGCCAACCCTTGGCAAATATGATGTTTTTTTAGGTATGCCTAGTAAACTACCGGGGGTTGACTCCCAACTTTCAGTGTGATATTTCTACCTTGATTATTATTCGACCATTACCCGGCTCATCTGGGTTGGGATAAGCATGCCCATAGGTTAGAAGTGGCCAAAAAGCTCACTATTCTAATTTTTCCGCAGGAGGGCAGCAGCCGCGTAAAGCGCCTGTCCTTTCCCCGTTTTTTGTTGCCTTTTTTGCTGATACTGATTGTCGGCGCCATGGGCTTGGCCGGCTATTGGTTCAGCCAGTACCATGGTGCGGTGGGCGAGAGGCCCAACCTGCAGGCCTATCAAACCAGGGGCGACCGCCAGGCGGCCCAGATCGAGGCTTTTGCCCAGCGCTTGGAAGAACAGCAACGGCAGATGGCCAAGCTCAAGGCCTTCAACAAGCGCCTCAGGGAGATGGCCAACCTCAAGGTGCCCAGCCAGCAGGACGACTATTTCGGGGTGGGCGGCCGCGAGGACACCGCCAGCGGGCCGGGCATCCGCCTGTCGGCCACCCGGGGCGAACGCCGTTTGCAGATGCTGCAGCGGGACCTGGACCGCCTGGGCGCCGAGGGCGAGGCCGAGCGCCAGGTGCAACGGCATCTGGCCCGCTTCTTGTCGGAGCGCCGCTCCATCCTGGCCTCCACCCCGGCCATCTGGCCCACCCGGGGCTGGCTAACCTCGGGCTTCGGCCCGCGCATCTCGCCTTTTTCGGGCAAGCGCCGCTTCCACGCCGGCATCGACATCTCCACCCGGCGGGGAGCGCCCATCGTGGCCCCGGCCGACGGGGTGGTCACCTTCACCGGCCGCGAGGGCGGCTTCGGGCGCATGGTGGCCATCAACCACGGCCACGGCATCGTCACCCGCTACGCCCACCTGAAATCCTACAAGGTCAAGGTGGGCGACAAGGTGAAACGGGGTCAACTGATCGCCTTGGTGGGCAACAGCGGACGCTCCACCGGCCCCCACCTGCACTACGAGGTGCTGCTCTCGGGAGTGCCCACCAACCCGCTGTACTACGTCCTGGATTGAGCGGAAACCTAGCCAAACACACCTCCCGGCGTCTTCCCAAGGCGCTGGGAGTTGCTTTTTGGGCAGATTGCAGCACAATAGACACACAGAAGACAGCACATATAGACGGGTACCATGCTGGGTAAATTCGTATCGAAAATAGTGGGCTCCAAAAACGAGCGCGAACTCAAGCGCCTTAAGCCCCTGGTGGATGAGATCAACGCCCTGGAGCCGGAGATGGAGGCCTTAAGCGATGCCGAGCTGGCAGAGCTGACCCCGGCCTTCCGGGAGCGCCTGGAGCAGGGCGAAGAACTGGACGACCTTTTGCCCGAGGCTTTTGCCGCGGTGCGCGAGGCGGCCAAGCGCAGCATCGGCCAGCGCCACTACGACGTGCAGTTGATCGGCGGCATCGTCTTGCACGAGGGCAAGATCGCCGAAATGAAGACCGGCGAGGGCAAGACCTTGTCCGCCACCCTGCCGGTGTATCTCAACGCGCTGACCGGCCGCGGGGTGCACGTGGTCACGGTGAATGACTACCTGGCCAAGCGCGACTCGGAGTGGATGGGCGCCATCTACAAGTTCCTGGGCCTGACCGTGGGCTGCATCGTGCATGGTCTGGACGACACCGAACGCCAGGAGGCCTACGGCGCGGACATCACCTACGGCACCAACAACGAGTTCGGCTTCGACTATCTGCGCGACAATATGAACTTCGAGTTGGAGCAGTTGGTGCAGCGCCAATTCTACTTCGCCATCGTGGACGAGGTGGACTCCATCCTCATCGACGAGGCCCGCACCCCCCTGATCATCTCGGGCCCGGCCGAAAAATCCACCCAGCTCTACATGCAGATCGACCGGCTGATCCCCCGCTTGAAAAAAGAGGCTCACTACACGGTGGATGAAAAGAGCCGCACCGCCTCCTTGACCGACGAGGGCGTGGCCCACTGCGAAAAGCTCCTGCACCTGGACAACCTCTACGACCCGCGCCACATGGAGCTTTTGCACCACATCAACCAGGCGCTCAAAGCCCACACCCTGTTCAAGCGCGACGTGGACTACATCGTGCAAAACGGCGAGGTGGTGATCGTCGACGAATTCACCGGCCGTCTGATGCCCGGCCGGCGCTTCTCCGAAGGCCTGCACCAAGCCCTGGAGGCCAAGGAAAAGATCAAGGTCAAAAGCGAAAACCAGACCTTGGCCACCATCACCTTCCAGAACTACTTCCGCATGTACGAAAAACTGGCGGGCATGACCGGCCCCGCCGACACCGAGGCCGCCGAGTTCCACAAAATCTACAAACTGGACGTGATGGTGGTGCCCACCCACATGCCCATGGTGCGTGACGACTTCCCCGATGCAATCTACCGCACCGAGCAGGAGAAGTTCTCGGCCGCGGTGGAGGAGATCAAGGAGCTTCACGCCAAGGGCCAGCCGGTTTTGGTGGGCACGGTCAGCGTGGAAAATTCCGAGCGGTTGAGCAAGATGCTCAAGCGCCGGGGAGTGCCCCACCAGGTGCTCAACGCCAAGCACCACGCGCGGGAAGCCGAGATCGTGGCCCAGGCCGGCCAGCCGGGCCAGGTGACCATCTCCACCAACATGGCCGGCCGCGGCACCGACATCGTGCTGGGCGAGGGGGTGCCGGACCTGGGCGGCCTGCACATCCTGGGCACCGAGCGCCACGAGTCGCGCCGCATCGACAATCAGTTGCGGGGCCGTTCCGGCCGCCAGGGCGATCCGGGCACCAGCCGCTTCTATCTGAGCCTG
>JANQFN010000229.1 GCA_028277825.1 Desulfarculaceae bacterium | reverse complement strand
GTGATGAAGTCGAACAGGCCAAAGGGCTCGGGAAAGCGCACGTCCGCGCCGGCGGCCTCCACGCCGTACTCGGCCATCTTGGCCCGGGTGCGGGGATGGATGCTGACCACCACCGGCACCTGGTGCTCCTGGTTGAGGCGCACCAGGGCAGCGGTGAGATCGGCCAGGCGGTCGGGCAGGTCCACGTTTTCAGCCCGGTGCATGGTTACCAGGAAATAGCCGTCGGGCTCCAGGCCCAGTTCGCTCAGTATTTGCGAGGCTTCGATTTGAGGCGCGAAATGCTCCAGCACCTCGAAGATGGGGTTGCCGATGGCATAGACCCGGTTGGAGGCAAAGCCCTCGGCCAAGAGGTTTTGGCGGCTGCGCTCGGTGTAGGGCATGAGCACGTCGGAGCACTGGTCGATCACTCGGCGGTTGACCTCCTCGGGCACCCGGTCGTCATAGCAGCGGTTGCCCGCCTCCATGTGGAACACCGGAATGGCCAGACGCTTGGCCACGTAGGCGCAGAGGCTGGAGTTGGTGTCGCCCAGGATCAGAAGCCGGTCGGGCTTTTCTTTTAAAAAAACCTCCTCGCAGCCAGTGAGGATCTGGCCCACCTGGTCGGCCATGGTCTGGCCCCTGACCTCCAGGTCGTAGTCCGGCCGGCGCACCCCCAGCTCCTCGAAAAACACGTCGCTGAGCTGCTTATGGAAGTTCTGGCCGGTGTTAACCAGCACGTGATCGCAGGCTTGATCCAGCTTGGCGATGATCACCGATAAGCGGATGATCTCGGGCCGGGTGCCCAGTACGGTAATAATCTTCACCGCAGCATCTCCCCCTCATACTCGATATCGCCGTCCACCATGAGCTTGCGCTCGATCAGCAGTCCACGCACCTGGTCCAGGTTCATGAGGTCGTCACCGCTGGAGTATTCCTGGTTCAAGAAGGGTCCCTTGAGGTCCGGGGCCTGCAGTTCGGGCAGGATGGGTGCGATCACGTAGTTGGCTCCGCGCCGGAAGGTGCGGTGCCCCTCTTCCTCGCTTACCAAAATCTCGTGCAGTTTTTCGCCGGGGCGGATGCCGGTGATGGTGGTCTCGATGTCCCGGCCGTTGATCAGGGCCGCGGCCACATCCACCATGCGCGCGGCGGGCACGATGGGGATGTGGGTCTCGCCGGGCTTGCCCTGGCGCAGCGCGGTGAAGATCAGGTCCACCGCGTCGTTCAGGCTCAACAGAAAACGGGTCATGCCCTCATCAGTGATGGTCAACGGCCCACCATTTTTAATCTGCTCGTGGAACAGGGGGATAACCGAGCCGCGCGAGGCCAAAACATTGCCGTAGCGCACGATAACGAAACGGGTGTCTTTGATGTAAAGGTTGGCTCGGGCGAAGATACGCTCCTGCAGGGCTTTGGTCATGCCCATCACGTTCACCGGCTTGACCGCCTTGTCGGTGGATATGCCCACCACGGTCTCCACGTCCAGCTTCAGCTCCCGTATGGCGCGAACGATGTTCTCCGGCCCGGAGATGTTGGTTCTGACCGCCTCGTAGGGGAAGTATTCGCAGGTGGGCACCTGCTTGAGAGCGGCCGCGTTGAACACCAGGTCCACGCCCCTGAGTGCTGCGGAGATGGAATGGAAGTCGCGCACGTCGCCGATGCGAAACTCCAGGAGGTCGTCGAAGTTGCGGTAGATGATCTCATCGGTGGCAATGGACCGGTTCTGGTATTCCACGCGCAAGAAATGCTGCTTGGCCTCGTCGCGCGAAAACACGATGATTTTGTCCGGGCGGCCGTCCTGTCCGGACAGAAGCCTCCTTAAAAGCACCTTGCCCAAAGAGCCGGTGCCGCCGGTGATCAGAACTCGTTTACCCTCAAATAGCATGTAATGCCTTCCTGCCGGCACGCCGGGTTTGACTAACCATAGGGGGTGGGGTCGGCGTGCATCTGTTCTATCATCTCGTCCCAGGATTGGGGCTGCCAACCGGTTGCCCGGCGAAAGCGGCTGCTGTCCAGGCGGCGGTCGCAGAAGAACTCGTTCTCGGGCTTGAGCTCCACCCCCAGATCATATACTCGGTTGACCATGCTGAGCAGGTCAAATTTGCTGATGCTCTCAGAGGACACCTGCCACACGCCGGACAGGTCCGGGTGCTGCTCCAGCAAATCGCCCACCAGGTCGGACATGGCCAAGGTGGTCAGACCGGTGTACAGGGCCCGGGTGAAACCGTTGGCCGTGCCTCCTCTTTGGCTCAAAAACCACTCGATGAGCCCGGCGTGCTGCTTCAGTTCACGGCCGATG
>JANQFN010000223.1 GCA_028277825.1 Desulfarculaceae bacterium | reverse complement strand
CCGTCCAGGATGCGCTGGCTCATGGTGTAGGAGTGGATGGTGGTCATCAGGCCGTGCTCGATGCCGAAGCTGTCGTCCAGCACTTTGGCCACCGGCGCCAGGCAGTTGGTGGTACAGGAGGCGTTGGAGATGATGTTGTGCTGGGTCGGATCGTAGAGTTCGTCATTGACCCCCATGACCACGGTCAGGTCCGGGTCCGGCCCGGGAACGCCCATCACCACCTTGCGGGCGCCGGCGCTGATGTGGCCCTGGCACTCACTGTGTTTTTTGAACTTGCCGGTGGTCTCCAAGACCAGCTCGGCCTTTTTCTGCCCCCATATGCAGGTGTCCGGCGCGCCCTCGCGGGTGATGTCCACCTCTTTGCCGTTGATTATGAGGCAATTGTCGTCAAAGCCGACCTCACCGTCATAAATGCGGTGTACGGAGTCATATTTCAGCAGGTGGGCCAACTGGGCGTTGTCCGCGCGGGCATTGATGGCCACCAGTTCCAAATCAGGGTGGCCCTCGCCCAGGATGCGGGTGCAGAGGCGTCCTATGCGTCCAAAGCCGTTGATACCAACCGTAACCGCCATGCCAAATCCTCCAGGGCGGAACCAATGGCAATGCCCGCCGCCCGAGCCTGATCGCATTTAATCCCCATACGGGGATTCATTCCCCGCGGCTTGCCGCGCTATAAAGCTGAAATCTTCCTCTTGATACCCCGCTGCTTGCGGCGGGGTTGTTCATTATTCTTGAGCCCCGGAAGCGCTTAGCCATAAAAAGCACATAATAACAATATATTAACCGCGTGCAGTTCTCTTGGCTCTATATTAGCCTGGCCAGGGCCCAGCCTTTATAAATTAAACCGGGGCAGGGGGAAGGGTCAAGATTTTTCACCCCTTTGGCCGGTCAGGCCCTCCAGGGAGCGGAACATCACCAGGGCGTCCTCGCCCTCTTCGCGGTAATAGCCGGGGCGTACTTCCCTGGCCTCAAAGCCCAGTTTTTCATACAGGGCCTTGGCGGCCAGGTTGCCGGCGCGCACCTCCAAGACGGCGCTGTGGGCCCCCTGGTCCCGGGCCTGGGCCAGGCAGTTCAATAGCAACCAGCGGGCGATGCCCCGCCGCCGGAAGGCGGGGTGCACCGCCAGGTTTTGCACCTGGGCCTGGCCTGCGGTCAGCCAGAAGCAGAAAAAGGCCAGGACCAGGTTGGAAGGCTCCAGCAAGGCCACTTGGTCCCGCGCCTGGGGAATGGCCATCTCACCCAAGAACAGGCCCCGCGGCCAAGGGTGCTCAAAGGAGGCCGTTTCGATTTCCATGATTTGGTCGAGATGTTCCTTGCCCAAGGGAGCCATGCTGAGCTTCAGCCCGGGCGGGGCGGGCGTCTTAGGAAGAGAGCAATTCACCGGCAACGGAGATGCTGCCCCGGCCGGCCTCGCACACCAGCTTGGCCAATTGGGCCAGGTCGTTGTCCTGGCGGCTGGTGGCCGCCTTGATCAGCATGGGCAAATTCACGCCGGTGACCACCTCGGCCTTGCCTTCCTCCAAAAAGGCCAGGGAGATGTTGTTGGGCGAGCCGCCGAACATGTCGGTGAGGATCAAGACGCCTTGTCCCTGGTCCACCTGCTCCAGGGCGGTCTCCAGCTTGCCGCGCAGGTGCTCGGCCTCGGGGTTGGTCTCCACCGCCACCGTGGCCACCTTTTCGATCCGGCCCAGGATGAATTCAGCGGCATTGACCAGTTCGCGGCCCAGGCGGGCGTGGGTTATGAGCACCAATCCGATCAAGTTCGCTACCTCAAGTCAACGTCGCGGTGGCGCAGGCTCAGGCGCACGGCGCCGGTATCCAGGTGGCGGGCCAGCCATTCGGCCACGGCCACCGAACGGTGGCGGCCGCCGGTGCAGCCCAGGGCCACGGTGAGTTGTTTTTTACCCTCCTGGCGGTATTGCGGCAAGAGGAAATCCAACAAGTCTTTGAATTTCATAAGAAATTCACGGGCAGCACCCCGCTGGAATACGTAATCTACCACCTGGGGTTCCCGGCCGTCAAGATCGCGCAACTCGTCTACAAAATAGGGATTGTCCAAAAAGCGCACGTCGATCACCAGGTCCGCCTCAGTGGGCAGGCCGTGCTTGAAGCCAAAGGTGAGCAGGTTGAGCTGCATGCCGGCCGGCTGAGCCTCGCCATAGAACAGGCAGGATATCTCCTGCTTGAGTTCATGGATGGTGAAGCGGCTGGTGTCCATGATCTGCTGGGCCAGGGAGCGCACCGGCTCCAGCAGGAGGCGTTCCCGGGCCAGGGCCTCTTCCAGGGGTTCGCCCTCCTGGCTCAGGGGAGGCAGGCGCCTGGCCTGGGAAAAGCGCCTGATCAAGGCCTCGTCGCTGGCCTCCAGAAAGATCAATTCCAAATGATGGCCCTGCCGGGTCATCTCGGTGTAGAGCGAGGGAAAGGTCTCCACGAACTTGGGCGAGCGCACGTCCATACCCAAAGCGGCCTTGAAACCTTCGCCCAGGTGCTTGAGGGGTAGCTTGACAAAGGCGGGCAGCAACTCCACCGGCAGGTTGTCCACCGCGTAAAAGCCGATGTCCTCCAGGGCCTTTAAAGCGCTGGACTTGCCCGAGCCAGACAGACCGGTGATGACCACGAAACGGGCCTGGGCCTCTGGTGGTTTCGGTTCCATGATCCGGCTTGGCTAGAATTCCTCGTCTTGGGACTGGATCACCTCGAAGATGTCCTGAGCGCTGGAGGCTTCCATCAGTTCCTGGCGCACGGCGTTGCTTTTTAAGAGGCGGGAGATGCGGGCCAGGGCCTTCAGGTGGGTGCCGGCGCTGTCATCCGGCGCCACCACCAGGAAAAAGAGGTGGGCTGGTTTGCCGTCCAATGAGTCGAAGTCCACCCCGGCGACGGAACGGCCAAAGGTCAAAAGCAGATCGCTGAGCCCCTTCATCTTGCCGTGAGGGATGGCGATGCCGTCGCCGATGCCGGTGGAGCCCAGCTTTTCGCGCTCCACCAGCACCTCCATCAAAGAGGCGGGGTCCAAATCCGGGTGGGCCTGTACCAGGGGCCGGCAGAGCTCTTCCATCACGGCGCGCTTGCCGCGGCCCTGCAAGTCGGCGATGACCTGCTCTTCACCCAGGATATCGGTCAGTTTCATCGCTGCCCTCGAAACTACTGGGGTTCTATCAGGCCGAAATTGCCGTCCGCCCGGCGGTAAATCACGTTGAGCGCCTCGGTGCGGTGGTTCATAAACACCAGAAAATCGTCTTGGGAGAGGTCCAACTGCATGGCCGCCTCGTCAGCGTCCATGGGCTTGGCGGTCAGCCGCTTGCTCATGATGATGCGCGGGCTTTCTTCGCTCAGGCTATCGGCCTCGAACACGTCGACCTTGAAGGGTTGCTCCATGACTTTGTTGCGTTCGCGGCGGTGCACACCCTTGAGCTTTTCGCGGTAGCGCTTGACCTGCTTTTCCAGCTTGTCCATGACCAGGTCTATGGCCGAGAACAAATCGCCGGTGGTCTCGCGTCCGTGAATCTTAAGCCCTGAGGCCACCAAATTGATGTCCGCCTCGTGACGGTGCTTTTCCACCCCTAAAGTGACGCTGGCTTCAATGGGTCCGTCCAAATATTTCTGAAGCTTGCCGACCTTTTCCTGGGCATATTCCTTCACCGCCTCCGATGGTTCCACGTGGCGGAAGGTCACCTGGATCTGCATATGGGAAAACTCCTTTGGCCGCTCATGGCTGAGAATAGTGAAATAGTGAATTACCCTCGCAAATCAATCTTGTCAATGCCCTTTTTTTTGTTGTCCTTGCCCAGCGCCTTGAGCGGCTGGCGCCGCCGGCTGGAGGGCAGGAGCCCCAACATCTCCCTGTATTTGGCCACGGTGCGCCGGGCGATGTCGATGTCTTCTGCTTTTAGTATATCAGCGATGGCCTGATCAGACAGCGGCTTGGCCGGGTTTTCCTCCGCTATTATGCGCCGGATGCGTTCCTTCACCGCCTCAGAAGCCATGGCCTGGCCCTGGAAGCGGTTGATCGAGCTGTTGAAGAAGTATTTCAACTCGAACACGCCCTGAGGGGTGTGCACGTACTTGTTGGTGGTGACCCGGCTGATGGTGGATTCGTGCATCTCCACGTCCTCGGCCACGTCCCGGAGCACCAGGGGCTTGAGATGGGCGATGCCCTGGTTGAAAAAGTCCTTTTGGAACTTGACGATGGACTCGGTGACCTTGTAGATGGTGCGCTGACGCTGGTGAATGGAGCGGATCAGCCACATGGCGCTTCTCAGCTTGCCCTGCACATACTCCTTGGCTTCGGCGTCGCCGCCCTTGGCCAGGGCCTCTTTGTAAAAATTGTTCACCCTGAGCCGGGGCAGGCCGTCCTCGTTGAGCACGATGACGAACTCGCCGTCCATCTTGTAGACGTAGATGTCGGGAGTGATGTACTGCGGGGCCTCGTCGTTTAAAGCCCGGCCCGGCTTGGGCTCCAGGGAGCGTATCACCTCCAGGGCCTCGGCCACCTGGTCCAGGTTCACCTTGAGCTTTTTGGCGATGGCTTTATAGCGCCGGGTCTCCAGATCGCCCAGGTGGCTTTCGATTATGTCGTGCACCAGGTCGTTGGCCGGGTAGAGTTCATTGGCCTGCACCAGAAGGCATTCACGCAGGTTCCGGGCGGCCACCCCCAAGGGGTCCAACTGCTGCACCACGGCCAGGACCCGCTCCACCTGCGCCACTTCGGCGCCGGCGGTCTCGGCGATCTCCTCCAACTCCAGGGGCAGATAGCCGTCCGGGTTGAGCGCCTCCACGATCACTTCGGCCACCAGGCGCTGATCATCGTCCAACTCGCTCATGGATAGCTGCCAGAGCAGGTGGTCCTTTAGGGATGGCGGCCGGCTGGCGGTGGACTCGAAGGTGGGCGCGTCCTTGTCCTCGCGCACGATGGACTCATAGCCCGAACCGCCGGAGGAATAGTCGCCCAGGTAGTTTTCCCAGTCAAAGTCCTCGGTGACCTGACCGTCCACCTCCACCTCGCCCTGGTCGGGCTCGCTTGCGGCTTCGTTACCTGCCTCGCCGGTTGCGGGCGTTTCGGCGGCCTCGCCATTGCGCAGGACTTCCTCGCTGGCCGGTTCAGCCCCGGCCTCCAACTCCACCTGCTGGTTGTCCTGGGCGGTCTCCTCGGCTTCGTCCAACAGGGGGTTTTCCAACAGCTCCTGGTTGATGGTCTCGGCCAGCTCCAAGCGGGAGAGCTGCAGCAATTTTATGGCCTGCTGCAACTGGGGGGTCATCACCAACTGCTGGCTGAGTTTGAGGCTTTGTTTGATCTCCAGGGCCATGGTATTTACAGCGAGAACTGCTCTCCCAGATAGATGCGGCGGGCCACCTCGCTGTTGGCGATGGTTTCCGGATCGCCTTCCTCCAGCAGAGTGCCTTCGTTGAGGATGTAAGCCCGGTCACAGACCCCCAGGGTCTCACGCACGTTGTGGTCGCTGATCAGGATGCCGATGCCGCGGTCCTTGAGCTGGCGGATGATGTTTTGCAGGTCCGCCACCGCCAGGGGATCGATGCCGGCAAAGGGCTCGTCCAACAGAATGAAGTTGGGCTCAGTCACCAGCAGGCGGGTGATCTCCACCCGGCGGCGCTCACCGCCGGACAGGGAAAAGGCCCGGTTTTTGCGCAAATGGGCCACGCCCAGGTCGTTTAGCAATCTCTCCAGCCGGGCCTCTTCTTCGGCCTCGCCCAGGTCCAGGGTTTCCAAAATGCCCCGCACGTTGTCTTCCACGGTCAATTTGCGGAAGATGCTGGGCTCCTGGGGCAAGTAGCTGATGCCCAAACGGGCCCGCTGATACATGGGCAGCTCGGTGATCTCCTCGCCGTCTAAGAGCACCTGGCCCTCGTTGGGCCGGATCAGGCCCACGGTCATGTAGAACGAGGTGGTCTTGCCCGCGCCGTTGGGGCCCAACAGCCCCACGATCTCGCGGTCAGCCACATGCAGGGACACGCCGTCCACCACCCGGCGGCCGCTGTAGATCTTGACCAGGTTTTGCAGGTTCAAGCTGGGCATGGCGCCATTTACTTCTTCTTTTTCTTTTTGAGCTTGTCGGGAACGATGGTTACTGAGACCCGCTTGCCCGGCTTGCCGTGCACCACGGCCCGGTCCTGATCCAAAAACAGGGTGATCTTTTCGCCGGACACCTGGTTTTTGCCCCGCCAGACCGTGGCCTTGCCCTCCAGGAGCATCTTGCGGCCGCCGGCCCAATAGGTGGCCTTTCTGCCCACGGCGATGCGATCCTTTTGCACCACCTTGACGTGGCCGTGGGCCACCACCTTGCGCACCTGGCCGCCGCTGTCCATCAGGCCCTGGCCCTTGCTTTTCTTGCCTTTGGCCTCCTGGTCATAGTGCACCGAAAGTTTGTCGCAGGTGATTTTCACGTCGCCCTGGGTGGCCTTGACCCGGCCGATGAAGTTGGCCACATGGTTTTTGTTGTCCACTTCCAGGCTGTCGGCCACCACGTGCACCGGCTCGTCGCTGGAAGCCATGGGCAGCGAGGCCGCGCCGGCCGCGAAGGCCATACAGAGGCAGGCCAGAAGACCCAGAGCCAAAAATGGCAGTCGCCGCATAGAATATCCTCCCCTTTGACTAAAAAATGATCCGCCCGCTAATCCTTGGTCGCCCCCTTGGGAGGGCCCTTGCCCTGGGGCGTGAAGGTGGAGCGGACCTTGCTTTTGAGAATCACTTTGTTTTTATCCACCAAAACCTGCATACCCTTGCCCTGCACCTTGTATTGGGCGCCCTGCACGAGGACCTCGGCGTCGGTGTCGGCCACCTTGTCCTTCTCGCGATAGGTGATCACCGAGGTGGTCAAGCGGTTGCCGTCGGAGGTGCTGCCCTTGACGTCGCCCTTCAGGGTCACCTCCTGGTTTTTTTGGTGGTAGATGCCTTCCTTGCTGCTCAGGCGAATTACCTTGCCGTCGTCCTGGAAAAACTCGATCTTCACCGCGTCCAGAAAGACCTTGCCCGTTTTCTCCTCATAGCGGGCCCCGTTGGCCATCAGGCTCCATTTTTTCACCCCGTCTTCAACGTGGGTGTAGGTCAACCCTCGCATGCGAGGCCGACCATCGGCGTCCAGGGGGGCGTCGTCGCCAGCATCTAGGGAGGGCAGGCGGGCCGGTGAGTGCAAAAGCGCGGCCAAGCCGGCTCCAGCGAGAATTGCCACAATTATGGCCAGGATTATGAGTTTGAGATGCTTCATCAAGCCCCTCTAAACCGTTGGCTCCAACAGGGCGCCTGCCTTGACAGAGCCAGCCGGCTTCACCCCGGCCCGCCATGTCGATCCCGCGGGAACTCCGCGAACCCAAGTATATATACCCGGCTTGGCGCGGTAAAGGAATTAATCTTGCATGCACAAAGTAAATAATGGATTTTTTATGACAAGAGGGGCTTGTTTAGCAGGCAGAGGCTAGGTAGATTGTTAGGGCTTCAAGAAAAAACCGCCAACCCAGAACCCAGAGACAGAGATAACCCATGGCTTCTGAACACCGTTGCCCTTCCTGCCACAGCGACATCATCAAACGGGTGCCGCGCGAGAGCAATTGGCAACGGTTCCTGAGCTCCTGGGGCCTGTATCCCTTTAGCTGCCGCAACTGCCGCAAGCGGTTTTACGCCTATGACTACGGTGTGGGTTTCCTAGCCCTGTTCTTGTTTTTCTGGCTGCTGAGCGCCGGGGCACTGGGCCTGGGCGCGGCATGGTTTTGGGGCCAATATCAACCGGGACAAGCCCGGGCTCTGAAAGAGGCGCCGCCCCCCGCGCCTAAGGCAGTGGCCGTGGCGGCCAAACCCGACCCCCCGGGCCCAGACAAAATCGCCATTTCCTTGCGCGAGCAGCGGCTCAAGGAGGACACCGCCCGCCTCAAGGTGATGTTCGCCGCCCTGATCAAGGAGGACACCAAAAAGCAGCGCAAGATAGACCAGCAGGCGCGCAGGCTGGCCCAGGCCGAGGCGCGCAACCAGGCCCTCAAGGCCCAGATGGACAAATCCGCGCTCCAGGGCAAGCGCCGCCTTTTGGCTGAAATCCCCTTTGGGGCGGGCCGGGTCAAGCCGGGCCCCAAGGGCGTCAAAACTCTGGAGCTGGCCGCGGCCATCATCCGCAAGCACCCCGATGCGGTGGTGCTGGTGGGCGGCCACGCTGACCGCTCGCCCTTGAGTCCCCACAATGTGCGCAAATACGGCGACAACACCGGCCTCTCTCTTTCCCGGGCCATGTCGGTCTATGGCCAGCTAAAGAAACTGGGCGTGGATGAGGCACGCATGGTGGTCTTGGCCTACGGCGCCAGTGCTCTGGAGGACACCGCACTCGGCGCCAAACCCGCGGCGGGCAGCCGCCGGGTGAGCGTGGTCCTGAAGCTCCCCGCGCCGGAGTAAGGCGCCCCTCGAAAACCCACCTCCAGTAAATGATCTTGCCCCGTTTTTGTGGACACCGAGTTAAGCAGCCATTTTGACCATTTCATATTGGGCCGGGGTCATGTAGCCCAAGCTGGAATGTCTACGGCT
>JANQFN010000219.1 GCA_028277825.1 Desulfarculaceae bacterium | reverse complement strand
CTGCACGTAGAACACCGGGTTGTCCATGGACTGGGCCTTGGCCACCTCCAGATCAAAGTCCAGTTGGGCGTCGGAGCGGCGGCTGAGGAAGATGAAGCGAGCGCTGTCGGCCCCCACCTCCTCGATCACCTCTTTGAGGGTGACGAACTCGCCGCCGCGGGTGGACATGGCCACCGGTTCGCCGCCGCGCAAGAGGTTGACCATCTGCACCAGCACCACGGTGAGGTCATCGGCCTGGTGCTCCAGGCCGGCCAGGGCCGCCTTGACTCGGGGCACGTAGCCGTGATGGTCCGCGCCCCACACGTCGATCAGGCGCTTATATCCCCGGCGGAACTTGTCCAGGTGATAGGCGATGTCACTGGCGAAATAGGTGATCTCGCCGTTTGAACGCTTGACCACCCGGTCTTTCTCGTCGCCGAACTCCATGGCCTTGAACCACAGGGCGCCTTCTGATTGGTAGAGCAGGCCGCGTTCATCCATCTCGCTAAAGGCGCGCTCTACCGCGCCGTCGGCCAGCAGGGACCTTTCGCTGAACCAGCGGTCGATGCTCACTCCGAAGGCGGCCAGGTCGTCCTCGATGCCCCCCAGGATTTTGTCCCCGGCCCAGTCCGCGGCCAGGGCCACGGCCTGGTCCTCAGGTAGGTTGAGCAGGTCCTTGCCCTCTTCTGTGGCCAACAACTCGGCGGCTAGGTCCTTGATGTAGGCGCCTTGGTAGTGGTTGTCCGGGAAGGGATCGCCCCCGCCGTTCAACTCCCGGGCCCGGTGCAAGACGCTCCGGCCCAGGGTGGCCATCTGGTTGCCCGCGTCGTTGACGTAGTATTCGCTGGCGGTGGCAAAACCGGCAAAGGCCAATAACCGGGCCAGGGCGTCGCCCAGGGCCGCGCCCCGGCCGTGGCCCACGTGCAGCGGCCCGGTGGGGTTGGCGCTGACGAATTCCACCATGATCTTTTGGCCCTGTCCCAGATCGCCGCGGCCGTAAGCGGCGCCGCTGTTCACGATGCCGGGCAGCGAGGCCAGCCAGGCGGCGGGCTTCAAAAAGAAATTGATAAAGCCCGGGCCGGCGATCTCGGTGCGCTCAATAAGGCCGCCGGCGTCGCCCAGGCCGCCCACCAGGGCTTCGGCGATGGCCCGGGGGTTGGCCCGGCAGGGCTTGGCCAACTGCATGGCCAGGTTGGAGGCCAAGTCACCGTGCTCGGCCTGCTTAGTGTTTTCCACCACGAATTCGGGGATCACCACCTGGGGCAGGTCGCCGGCGGCGCAGAGGTCTGCCAGGGCGGTGGCCAGGGCGGCGGCCAGGGTCTTTTTCATGAGTCGTCGCTATCGGTTGGGTGTTTGGCCAGGTCGCGGGTGAAGTCGGGGCACTTGATGACCGAGCCCTGTTCATAGTGGTATTTTTTCTTGCAGTCCACCTTCCAGGCGCACACCACGCACATGGTGGGCGTCTCGGACTTGATGGGGTCTTGGGCTGTCTTGTTCATCACGTGCGCTCCCTTGGTGGCAAAAAGCTACCCCGCGCCTTTAGCTGGGTCAAGGGGGGCGACCCCGGGGGATTAAGAGCCGCTGAAGCGCCGGCGGTTGGCCGCCCCCAGGGAGCAGGTGATCTCATAGGGAATGGTGTCGGCCCACTGGGCCAGTTGGTCGATGGTGATCTCGCTTTCGCCCTGCCTGCCCAAAAGCACCACTTCGTCCCCCACTCGGGGCAGGGGATCAAAGCCCTTGAGTTCCACCACGGTGAGGTTCATGCAGACCCGGCCGCGCACCGGGGCCGATTGGCCGTTGATCAGCATCTCGGCCCGGTTGGAGGCGGAGCGGGGATAGCCGTCGCTGTAGCCGGCGGCCACCACCCCCAGCATGGTGTCCTCCGGGGGCTTCCAGGTGCAGCCGTAGGACACGCAGGCGCCGGCTGCCGCGGGCCTGACCGCCGCCAGCCGGCTGGTAAAGCGCATGGCCCCGCTTAACTCCACGCGGCCCTCGGAAGAGGGGTGGGGCAGGCCGCCGTAGAGCGTGATGCCCGGCCGCACCAGACCCGGGCCGCCTGGGAGGCCCCAAGGCGGGGCCAGGATGCCGCCGCTGCCGGCCAGGGAGGACAGGGGCAGTTCAAAGCCGCGCAGGCGGGCCTCGCCCAAAAGGGTGGCATAGACCTTGGTCTGGCGGCGGGCGTGGGGGTGGTCCAACTCGCCGGCGCAGGCCAGATGGCTCACCAGGCCGTTGATCTCCAACCCGGGCAGTTCGGCTGCCTCCAAAAGCAGGGGCATGGCCTGATCCGCAGCCACCCCCAGGCGGTGCATGCCCGTATCCACCTTTAGCTGACAGGCGGCCGTCCGGCCCAGTTCCCCGGCGGCCCGGCTCAGGCGCGAGAAATCCTCCAGGCTGGTCAGCATGGGGGTGAGTTGGTGTTTCACCGCCCGCGCCGCCTGCCCCGGTCCCAGACCCATCATTACCAATATGGGGCCGGTAATGCCGTGGCGGCGCAAGAGGGCGCCTTCATCCACCTGGGCCACGGACAGGGCCTCGGCCCCGGCCTGTTTCAGGCGGCGGGCCACCGGCACCATGCCGTGGCCATAGGCGTCGGCCTTGACCACCCCGGCCAGTCCCTGCTCCGGGGGTAGTATCTCGGCCAGGGCGGCGTAATTGGCCGCCACCGCGTCGAGGTCTATGGTAACCAGATTGTCAGGCGAGGGCGATACCCTGGACACACGCGTCCTCCTTTATGGGCCATTTTTAGCACCCCCGCCGGTAGGGTGGCAAGGGCTCAGCAAGCCATACAGGGCTTTACATCGCAGCCCGGGGCGATAGAATAGCAAAACCACGCGCCTGTAGCTCAGTTGGAAAGAGCAGTGGCCTTCTAAGCCACGGGTCGGGGGTTCGAATCCCTCCAGGCGTGCCAGCCACTAAGAGGGACTTGGCCCCGGCCGGGTCCCTTTAATAGCTGTTGAGGGTATAAATGGGAATTATGAAGGATCGACATGGACGACAAGATGCTAATGCAGCTCAGTTTACCAATCAAGCAACATGCCTGTGTGTAGTCACTGTTAGTTCAACTAGCTTCGTAACTATCAATTAAAAGCGGTTTGGCTTTTTCAAAATCATCGTCCGATTTGATCCTGATCTCCAGATCTCCGGTGCCAAAGTGGCCAATGTTTCGGACGTCACGAGCAAAATTCTCTCCTAGCGACGCCATGTCCAACATGTCGGGATTGACTTTGACAAAAATGAGAATGGTTTTGTTCTTAGGGTGAACTTCAACACAAGCGAAATTTTTAATGCGCTTGAAGGCGAAGTAAAACTTCAGCGTCTTCATCTGTACGTCATCGCCCAAAGCGAAAAGGAAAGCTTTTAAAGATTCAAAACGGTCCTTCACATCCTGAGGCGCATCATCTAAAAATTCGCTAACAGTTTTGTATTTTATCCCGCCTTTGGTGCTGGCTGGAGTCTTCTCCGGTGCCCCAGTGGCCTGGACTGAATTAACTAGTTCGAAAAGAAGAAATTCATTGCCGTACTTGCGATAGCGCATCAACTCTATGTTGCGGTTAATCTGTTGTACGGCATGTTCATCATATTTTGTGAAGTCGCCGGCGATGCATAACAGTCTCGGGCCGTTCCATTCCACTTGTTCGGCCTCGTCTTTACCTAGCTTGTCCATCACCAGCCACTTGAACTCAGCCTTGTGATCCAAAAGCCAGTCTAGATAGAATAAGCCCTGATTGATGACATTTTCGTTGATGGTGCGTTTGTACTCGATGATCACCGGGCAATGGTTTTCATCTATCCCCAACGTATCGATTCGTCCACCATGGGTCTTGCCGGTGCTGTGCTCGGTGGCTAAAAAACGCACTCCAAGAAAAGCCTCCAAATTCTTTTCTATAAGGCTTTGCAAAGACTTCTCCAAACCCACAGACTTGCCTTCAAGCTCTTCAACTGTTTCCTTGCCCAATTTAAAAAGCTTTATATCGCTCATTTTATGGTCCCTCTGCTAACCCATAATTCGATGTTATGCAGCAATAACGACATAGCCACATGCCTATTAACTACTCTTGCCAGTGGATTGGTCAGATCAGGTAGCGCCAATCCATCAAAAGCTAAATTATCACAGAGCCATGACGGTTGTTAAGCAGCTCCAGCGACCACCCCAAAGCGTGGTGTCGCTGCACGACCTCGTGGAGAAGGACGATAAGCGGTCTGGATTGGTTTCCCGGCCGCCCACACAATTTGCTATCTTAGGCCAGCCGAGCCCACTCAAATTTTCAAACCTAGGGGGTAATGCATGCTCAAAATCCTGGCCATCTGCGGCAGCCGGGTGTCCGGCGGCAA
>JANQFN010000215.1 GCA_028277825.1 Desulfarculaceae bacterium | reverse complement strand
ACGCAAAAGCGGGCCGGGGCCGGGATGGGGTCGATGTACTCGAAGAAGTCGCGGCAGGCCTGGGGCGAGTCGAAATAGCGCTCTCCCTCCAGGCGGCCGGGCACCCCGGTGGAGACGTAGTGCACCACGGTCTCGCTCTGGGGGCCCAAGAAGCCCAGGTAAAAGGCGCCGCCCGGGCAGCCGAAGCGCTCGGCGTCGAAAAAGGCGGCGGTTTTTTTCCGGCGCGCCAGCCAGATGTGGGCGATGGCACAGGAGAAGTTACTATAAACCTCCTCCCAGTCCACCTCGCCCTTGGCCTCTTTTTCGCGGGTGGGCAGCATCCCGGGCAGGGGCTCGGGCGAAAAGCCCTCCTGAGGCATTTGGTCGCTGTAGAAGATGCCCAGGGGGTTTTCCCGGTAGCCCAGGGTCTCCAAAAATTTGGGCAGAGGTTCCAGCAGTGATTGGTCCATGGCGCTCTCCGTCTAGATTCGGCGGTTGGCTTTAAATTACGCCCCCATTATATGACGATGGCTGTTGGAGGCCATTTAATTTGTGGAATTTTGTGGTCTCAGATCAAAGAAAGGAGGCAGTTAGGGGAAGAGAAAATCAGGTCTGTCTTTGCCCATTCCCCTTTGCCCGTCGGATGCTGCCATGGTCCCGGGGACGCACCCCATTTCACCATGCCGCCATCTTTAAAACCGGGCCGGAGCAGGCAAAGGAGAGCGCTGCATGGGGCTGACCGCGGGCTCACCGCGCAATAGCTTAACCAGCGGGCTGGCCCTGGAAAGGGGCCAGCAGGACGCGCGCTTGACTGTCCGGCAATAAAAAGCCGGCCCCTTTCGGGACCGGCTTTTTGGGCTCTGTCAGGTGTTCAATCTCAGATGCGTTCGCCCTTTTCCAGCGGGTTTCTTAGCTGCACATTCTCAGGTGATACCGCCCGCTAGTGTTCGGTAAACTCGGCGTCCACCACGTCGTCGTCCTTGGGGGCCTCTCCGCCGGCCGCCCCGGCTGCGCCTGCGGCACCGGCAGCCGCCCCGGCCGCGGCTTCGGGCCCGCCGGGCTGGCCGCCCTGCTGCTGATACAGGCTCTGGGCCATGCCGTGGGAGGCGTTCTGCAGAGTCTCAAAGGCGGCCTCCATCTGGGCGCGGTCGTCGCTTTCCAGAGCCTTCTTGGCGTCTTCGATGGCGCCGGCCATGGAGGTCTTGGTGGCCTCGTCCAGCTTGTCCTCGTTCTCCTTGACCAGCTTCTCGGTCTGGTAGATCAAGGTGTCCAGCTTGTTCCTGGCCTCCACCGCCTGCCGGCGCTCACTGTCCTCGTTGGCAAAGCGCTTGGCGTCAGTGACCATCTGGTCGATCTCGGCCTCGTCCAGACCGGAGGAAGCCTTGATCTCGATGGACTGCTCGGTGCCGGTGGCCAGGTCCTTGGCGTTGACGTGCACGATGCCGTTGGCGTCGATGTCAAAGGTGACCTCGATCTGAGGCATGCCCCGGGGCGCCGGGGGGATGCCGGTGAGCTGGAAGTTGCCCAGGGTGCGGTTGTCCTTGGCGAACTCGCGCTCACCCTGCAAGACGTGGATGTCCACCGCCGGCTGGTTGTCGGCCGCGGTGGAGAAGGTCTCGCTCTTCTTGGTGGGGATGGTGGTGTTGCGCTCGATCAGCTTGGTCATCACCCCGCCCAGGGTCTCAATACCCAGGCTCAAGGGAGTGACGTCCAAGAGCAGCACGTCGGTGACCTCTCCGGCCAAGACACCGCCCTGGATGGCGGCGCCGATGGCCACCACCTCGTCGGGGTTCACGCCCTTGTGGGGCTCCTTGCCGAAGAAGTCCTGCACCATCTGCTGCACCTTGGGGATGCGGGTGGAGCCGCCCACCAAGACCACCTCGTCCACGCTCTTGGGGTCCATGCCGGCGTCTGAAAGCGCGGCCTTGCAGGGGCCCAGGGTGCGCTCCAACTCATCGTCCACCAGGGATTCGAACTTGGCGCGGGTCAGCTTGACGTTGAGGTGCTTGGGACCGCTGGCGTCAGCGGTGATGAAGGGCAGGTTGATGTCGGTCTCCTGCGCGGTGGAAAGCTCCATCTTGCCCTTTTCAGCGGCTTCCTTGAGGCGCTGCATGGCCATGGGATCGGTGGACAGGTCCACGCCCTGGTCCGCCTTGAATTCGGCCACCAGCCAGTCGATGATGCGCTGGTCCAGGTTGTCGCCGCCCAGGTGGGTGTCGCCGTTGGTGGCCTTGACCTCCACCACGCCGTCGCCCACCTCCAACACCGAGATGTCGAAGGTGCCGCCGCCGAAGTCGAATACGGCGATGGTCTCGTTGGTCTTCTTGTCCAGGCCGTAGGCCAACGCAGCCGCGGTGGGCTCGTTGATGATGCGCTTGACATCCAGGCCGGCGATCTTGCCGGCGTCCTTGGTGGCCTGGCGCTGGGAGTCGTTGAAGTAGGCCGGCACGGTGATGACCGCGGCGTCCACCTTCTCGCCCAGGTAGTCCTCAGCGGCCTTTTTCAGTTTGCCCAGTATCAGGGCGCTGATTTCGGGCGGAGAGTACTCCTTGCCCTGGGCCTCGACCTTGACCTGGTCGGCCCCGGTGTCCACTACCGTGTACGGCACCTGCTTGATCTCGTCGCTCACCTCGGAAAAGCGCCGGCCCATGAAGCGCTTGATGCTGTAGACCGTGTTGGTGGGGTTGGTTACGGCCTGGCGTTTGGCCGCCGCACCCACCAGGCGCTCACCCTTGTCGGTGAAGGCCACCACCGAAGGGGTGGTGCGGGCGCCTTCCTCGTTGGTGATCACCTTGGCCTCGCCCCCCTCCATGACCGCCACCACGCTGTTGGTGGTGCCCAGGTCAATGCCGATAATCTTTTCGTTACCTGCCATGGGTTGAAATCCTCCTCTTTATATCCGTTCTGCTCCGCCCCGGGGGCGGGCATGTTTTTAACTTTTTTCAATAAGTTGACAACCGCCCCGCAAGTGCGGAGCGCTGTTGTCTTATCTAAAATAAGTCCTGAAATTGCCAAGTCAAGGCGCTAAAGCCAGCATTTGTATACTTTTTTATAGGTTTCAAGCCGGCGGTTGATTTGCTTATAGTGAAACAGGACTTAACTTAAAGCCTACGAGTGCGTTGGCCCCAAGGCGGGCCCGACGCCGAGCGGTTTCATGTACCTAAGGAGTTAACAGCCATGGACCCAGATTTTCCCTTGGGCGGAAGCGTTTTGACCCTGCGCATGCGCCAGCTTTTGGACAGTCTGAACCGGCCGGGAACCGCCGGCGAGGGCGGGGCCTGGTCTCCGGCGGTGGACATCGTGGAGACTCCGGAGGCGGTGGAGATCGTGGCCGAGTTGGCCGGCATCACCCGCGAGGAGATCAAGGTGATCGTGGACAACGACGTGGTGCGCATCTACGGCAGCCGCCAGCCCACGGTGAAACGCACCGGAATCCACTATCACCGCATGGAGATAGAGTCCGGCGAGTTCGTGCGCTCCTTCCGCATAGGGGTGCCCTTTGACCCGGCGGGGGTGCAGGCCAAAACCTCCCAGGGGTTTTTGCGCATCACCCTGCCCAAACTCAAGACCGGCAAGCGCAAGATCGAGGTCGAGGCTGTTTAGCGATATGGATCGAAGGTGAGGCATGAGTGAAAATTTCCTAAGTCCCGACGACTCGGTGGACGTCAGCATAAGCGTGCCCGGCGGCGAGAACGGCCTGTCCTTGAACCGGCTGGTCAAGCTGCCCGAGCTTCTACCTATATTGGCGGTCAAGGACCAGAGCATGTTCCCGCGCATGGTGCTGCCCATGCTGGTGGCCGACCCCAGGCACCAGCGCCTGGTGGACGAGGTCCTGGCCGGCGACAAGATCGTGGGCCTGTTGGCGCTCAAGGGCGACATCACCTCTGATGAAGTGAAGGGCTTAAAGGACTTGCACAGCATCGGCGTGGCCGCCCAGGTTTTGCAGATGGCCAAAAACGATGAAGGCGGCCTGCGCCTGGTGGCCCAGGGGCTGACCCGCTTCCGCATCCTGGAGGTGGTGGCCACCAATCCCTACCTGGTGGGCCGCATCGAGGTGGTCAGCGACATCGTAACCGACGACATGGAGAGCCGCGCCCTGGTCTCCAACCTGCGAAGCCTGTTCCGTAAGGTCCTGGAGCTTTCGCCCCACCTGCCTTCCGAGCTGACCTCCCTGGCGGCCAGCGTGGACCACCCCGGCGCCCTGTGCGACATGGTGGCCAGCGCCCTGAGCATCACCCCCGAGGAGCGCCAGTCCATCGTGGAGGCCCTGGACGTGACCGAGCGCCTGCGCCGGACCGTCACCCTGGTCAACCGCGAAATCCAGGTGCTGGAGTTGGGCAGCAAGATCCAGGACCAGGTCAAGGAGGGTCTGGACAAGACCCAGCGGGAGTATTACCTGAGGCAGCAGCTCAAGGCCATCCAGGAGGAGCTGGGCGAAGAGGAGGAGGCCGACAGCGAGGCCGAGGAGATCCAGCGCAAACTGGACGAGAAGGCCCTGCCCGATGAGGTGCGCGCCGAGGCCGAGCGCGAGCTGAAGCGCCTGGGCTCCATGCACGCCTCCTCTGCCGAATACCACGTGATCACCACCTATCTGGATTGGATCATCCACCTGCCCTGGGAGGAGATGACCGAGGACCATTTGGACATCAAAAAGGCGCGGGCCATCCTGGAGGCGGATCACTACGACCTGGACAAGGTCAAGCGCCGCATTTTGGAATACCTCTCGGTAAGAAAGCTCAACCCGGACATGAAGGGCCCCATCCTGTGCTTCGTGGGCCCCCCCGGCGTGGGCAAGACCTCCTTGGGCCGCTCCATCGCCCGGGCCCTGGGCCGGGAGTTCTCCCGCATCTCCCTGGGCGGGGTGCGCGACGAGGCCGAGATCCGCGGCCACCGCCGCACCTACGTGGGCGCCATGCCCGGCCGCATAATTCAAAGCCTGCGCCGGGCGGGCAGCCGCAACCCGGTGTTCATGCTGGACGAGGTGGACAAGATCGGCGCCGATTTCCGCGGCGATCCCTCCAGCGCCCTTTTGGAGGTGCTGGACCCGGAGCAAAACTTCTCCTTCTCCGACCACTACCTGGATCTGCCCTTTGATCTGTCCAAGGTGATGTTCATCACCACGGCCAACGTGCTGGACACCATCCCGCCACCCTTGCGGGACCGCATGGAGATCCTGGAGATCCCGGGCTACACCGCCGAGGACAAGCTGGCCATCGCCAAGCGCTACCTGGTGCCCCGCCAGCGCACGGAACACGGCCTGGACGCCAAGCGCCTGACCATCGCCGACGCGGCCATCAAGCTTCTTATAAGCGGCTACACCCGCGAGGCGGGCCTGCGGAACCTGGAGCGGGAGATCGGCTCCCTGTGCCGCTGGGCCGCCCGGGCCATCGCCGAGGGCGAAGCCGAGAAGGTAACCATCAACAAGAAGGACGTGGCCGAGATACTGGGACCCCAGCGCATCGTGCCCGATACCGCGCTCCGGACGGCGGTGCCCGGCGTGGCCACCGGCCTGGCCTGGACCCCCACCGGCGGCGACATCCTCTTCGTGGAGGCCAGCTCCATGCCCGGCAAGGGCAACCTGCAACTCACCGGACAGTTGGGCGAGGTGATGAAGGAGTCGGCCCAGGCGGCGGTGAGCTATCTCAGGGCCAACGCCGAGAAGTTCGGGTTGCCACCCAAGTTCAACGAGGAGTTGGACCTGCACATCCACGTGCCGGCCGGGGCCATCCCCAAGGACGGGCCCAGCGCCGGGGTGACCATGTTCACCGCTTTGCTCTCGCTCCTGGAGGGCAGACCGGTGAACAGCGACCTGGCCATGACCGGCGAGATCACCTTGCGCGGGCACGTGCTGCCCGTGGGTGGCATCAAGGAAAAGGTCCTGGCCGCCCACCGCGCGGGCATCAAGACCGTGATCCTGCCCGCGGCCAACGAACGCGACCTGGTGGAAGTGCCGGACAAGGTTAAGGACAAGCTGAACTTCAAGTTCGCCGAGCGCATGGACCAGGTGGCCCAGTGGGCCTTTGCCCCCACCCCCAAAAAGAAGCGCAAGAAGGCCGCCGCCAAAAAGGCGACCAAGCCCACGGCCCTGAAGAAGGCGGCCAAGGGCAAGAAGTAGGCGGCCGCAAGTCAAGCAAAGCAATCCCCCCGCCGGCTGACGCCGGCGGGGGCTTCTTTGTTTTCTCATACGGGCTATTGAGGGAAAGGGAAGATTGCCACCTCGCGCCGGTGTGGGTCAGCCATTCATGACTAGCCCTATTGCCGGCGCTCCTCGCAATGACGTCTATTGGCTGGGATAAAAAATAAGAGGTTGGGAAAGGAAAACAAAGTACAGCCATAGTGGTCATCGCGAGGAGCACTTTGGCAGAAAGTGCAGACCTGGCGATCTTCGGCTTACCCCAAGCGGGGCTTTGCGTGTAAAGGGCGTCGGTCTCACCTTTCAACAGAGCCAGGGTCCTCAATGGCAGGCCATCCTTCTTTTTCTTCCCTCCCCCTTTTTTCCTTACCCACCTCTTCTCTTCTCCCCAGCTTTTCCTGGCCCTGGCCCACGCGCCCCGGTATCTTAATCTCTTATGAAGCTCATCGATCTGCACACCCACTCCACCGCCTCCGACGGCAGCCTCACACCCAGCGAACTGGTCCGTGCCGCCGACCAGACCGGCCTGGCGGCTTTGGCCCTGACCGACCACGACAGCATCGACGGCCTGGCCGAGGCCCTGGCCGCCGGCCGAGGGCTGGATATGGAGGTGGTGCCAGGGGTGGAAA
>JANQFN010000180.1 GCA_028277825.1 Desulfarculaceae bacterium | reverse complement strand
GGCGCATGCGCACCAGGGGGAAGGACATGAGATGCCTCCGGAGTTAGACATAAGTCATTGTAGGCACAGTATTACCAAGGGAGGGGAGAGGGGTCAATGGGGGATAACTTTTCGTTTAAGGGGCTGTGTCTGAAAAGACTTTGACCGTTTTGGGCTTGATCAATTTAGGCGCAGCCTCGCAGATTAAAACGAAGACCTCGTACTGGTTAGTCCAAGATTCTATCTGCCCTCGTGCGTCAGTGCCGTCCAACATACGCAAATTGATTTCTCCACGAAAAACTCCATCTTTTTTTAAACCCCTGATAAATTCAAAGTCATTCCCGAAACGTTCAAGGAAATTAGTGTCATATTTCTTTATAAATTTCTCAGAGGCAACTGAATACCAGAGTTTATAAATCTTGCTTCCGTCGTTTGGATTTATATCACCCGAATCAAGTAAAACCAATAGCGTGCAAGGACCATTGTGAGTCTCGGCATAGTAGCGCAAAGTCGAATGGTAAGAACTATCATACCGTTCGGAAAAGAATAAGGCTGTTTTTATAGACAGTTCGTAATCACGAGCTTCTTTCTGGAATCTTTGGCCCTGGAAAATTAGCCTTGATGAGGTGTAATTTGCCTCTGCTTCAAATTGGCCTTTAATGTCGCGTCGTAAAATATTTTTGTCGTCTTCAAAATAATCATAGTCCATGTGATGCCAAGGAATTATTCTGTGCCCGATCTCGTGAAAAAAGACAAAATTCCTTCTCGTGGGTGGCGTATGAGCAGTGATATGTACTATTTTTTCGCGGGTATCAAGCAGACCTAAAACTTTATTCATTCCCGATGTCAATAAAGCTCGAGCTCTGTCTCCAATAGACCTCCTGTAATTTTCGAGATCTAAATTACCAGCTTCGACGAGCTGAACACAATCTAATATATCCTTTTGGGGCGTGGGCACCCGGCTGCCCACGCCCGCTACCTCCAAAAGATTATCTACGATTTTGTCTAAATCCAGAGTAGATTCTGGTAGACGACTTAAATAGCCCTTGCTACCCACTCCTTCTCCTCTTGGAACGGATAAAATGGATATACTTCGCGACCTCGGCTCTTTCGTCTGCAGTCAAATCATCAATTGTTGACATGGCGATTCCTAACAGGTTATTGGTCGTATCCTTCGAATCCTGTGATGATGTCAGATATCCTGCAAGTTTCATGAGCTCTGTGTAAGGGACCTCATAAACATCTGCAAGTTTGTGTAGGAAGCGGGGCGATGGTTCACTGACCTTGCCGCTTTCGATTTGACTAAGGTACGCATTGGATACGCCAGACCTCTTTTCTACCTGTCTTAATGAGTAACCCTTTAGTTCCCGCAATTCCCTAAGCACCTCGCCTAACCCACCATCGGCGAGTCCTCCCATGACCTCTCCTTTCTGCCTCTTTTGAGGAGTAGCCGGAGCGCGGCTGACTACGCCCCGGCGGTCCTCTAGGCCTCCGGCCTCAGCCCGCTATGCGAGCACGAGAAACCGGAAAGCCTTTCGGCCGTATTGGTACGCATAAATGCGGCGACCGTTACGCAGAGTAATGTAGGGTGTATACACTACTCTGTAACCCGGTTTAACCATGGCAACTCCTCCTCTCCCCCTGCGGAGATTTTCTTGTTGCCCGGTGCTGCCCGCTATGGTAGTTTTTTGTGAGAAACACTAGTCAGCCCCATGAACGGGTTACCGTTTAACCCCCCGCAAGGTGGGGTGGGCAACGTAGAAGGTCAGGCTACCACCTGACCTTCATTTTTTTCATTATTACTTAGCAGCGCTTGTTTTGTCAAGCACTATTTGTGCGATAGTACCAAGACAATTAACCATATTAAATTATTTGATTTTTTAGCTGTTAGTCCGGGGCGGCTGTGTAGCTATCTCCTCATCGCTCAAATAACACGCCGGATCCGGGGCCCACAAATCCCCGGTGGCGGCCTCGGCCCGCACCCGGAAGTTGCCGCCGCAGACATCCAGCCAGCGGCAGTCGGCGCAGCGCCCGGTCACGTAAGGCCGCTTGTCCTTGAGCTTGCCCATGACGGGATGGTCCAGGTCGGTCCAGATCTCGCTGAAGGGCCGCTGGCGCACATTGCCCAAATCCAGGTGCCGCCAGAACTGGTCCGGATGCACCCGGCCGTCCCAAGAAACGCAACCGATGCCCCGGCCGGATGAATTGCCCTCGTTGTACTGGAGCAGCTCAAGCACCTCGGCGGCCCGCTCCGGGTCTTCCCTGAGCAGGCGCAGGTACACATAGGGCCCGTCCGCGTGGTTGTCCACGGTGAGCACCTCGGGCGCCTGGCCCTTGCGGAACAAATCCTGGGTGCGGTCCATGATCAGGTCCAGCAGGTCACGGGTGCCCTGGTGGCTCAGGTCCTCGTCAGCCAAGCGGGAGCCCCGGCCGGCGTACACCAGGTGATAAAAGCAGACCCGGGGGATGCCTTCCTGTTCCAACAGGTCGAACACCTGGGGCACCTCGGGCGCGTTGTGCTTGTAGACCGTGAAGCGTAGGCCGACTTTCAGGCCCACGGCCATGCAGTTGCGGATGCCTTCAAGCGCTTGCTCGAATGCTCCGTCCACGCCGCGGAACTTGTCATGAACCGGCTGCATGCCATCCAGGGACACGCCCACGTAGCTCAGGCCTATGTCTTTGAGTTCCTTGGCCTTGTCCGCGCTGATGAGGGTGCCGTTGGTGGAGATCACCGCGCGCATGCCCTTGCCGGTGGCGTAGCGGGCCAGCTCAGGCAAGTCGGGCCGCATCAGGGGCTCGCCGCCGGAAAACAATATAACCGGCGAACCGTATTCAGCCAGGTCGTCGATCAGGGCCTTGGCCTCGGCGGTGGTCAGCTCGTCTGCCGCCGGGCCGGCGGTGGCGTGGGCATAGCAGTGGGCGCATTTCAAGTTGCAGGCCTTGGTCATGTTCCAGACTACCACTGGCTTCTTGTCAGCGGAAAACTGCAAGAGATGACTGGGCAAGTCTTTGGAATGACGGCCATACCTAAGGGCGTCGCTGGGCTCTACCGTGCCGCAGTACAGTTTGGAGATGCCTATCATGCGCCCTCGCCGGTAAAGAGGCCTCCCCCGGAGGGGAGGCTCACTAGATTGTTAAAGCTTTTGCTCTAAGCTTTGGCCGGCTCGCCCAGGGTGTGGCTGTAGTGCTCCTGGAACAGGCCGTGCAAATAGGCCTCGGTGTCCAGCACCGCCTCCTCGGGCAGGAAGAATTCGTCCTGCCCGGTGCGGTCCAGGACCAGGCGCAGGCCCGGTTCCAGCACCTGGCTCAGGCGTTGGCAGAACAGCTTGACCCCGCAGCCCTCGGCCGCGGCCCCGGCCAGGATGGCCACCTCGGCCGCCTCGCCGAACTTGATCTTTATACCATAGCGCTCGAAAAAGGCGATCTCGAACTCCCGGACCGCGTACAAGCGCTCGATCACGTTGTCGAAGGCCGCGCCCAGGGTCATGCCGGCGCGGTAGTAGTCGTCGGCGATCAGGTCCATGCGCGCCGGGGTCAGCGGGCTGTCCAGCAACTCGGCGTACAGGGGCTCGCGCTTGGCGATCATCTTGAGTAGTTCCATGCGCTCGGCCCGGCCGGCGGCCTCGAAGCGCTCGTTCAAGGCCTCGTCATCCGGATCGGCCAAATAGGCCTCCAGGCTGCCGTCGGGGTCGGACACCAGCTCCGGGGTGACCAGGAGCTTTTTGATGTCCGTAGAGGGCAGGGTGCGCTCAAAGGGCAGCAGCGCCTTTTCCACCACCGAAACCAGGGCGCGGGCGCCGGTCTTCATCTCCGCCGCCTGCTCGGCCAGGGTCATCAGGGCCTTGTCCTCCAGGCGCAGGTCTATGGCATAGGCGGCGAAGTCCCTCTTTTTGCTGATAATAACCGGGTTGTTGGGATTCTTGAGGATCTCGTAGAGGTCCTTGGCCTCCAACTCCTCCAAGAGCACGTTCACCGGCAGACGCCCCACGAACTCGGTCTCAAAACCGAACTGCACCAGGTCTTGCGGAGTCACCTCGTGCAGATAGGCCTGGTCCTGGGCCGGGTCGTTCACCGAGGCGGCAAAGCCCAGCTCCTTGCGGTTCACCCGACGCTTGACCACCTCGGCCAGGCCGCCGAAGGCGCCGGACATCACGAACAGGATGTGCCGGGTGTTTACCGTGCGCCGCTCGCGCTTGCCGGTCTTGCGGTAGCTCTCGATGGCTTGGATCTGGCTGATGGGGTCGTGCGCCACCTTCATGTCCACTTCGGTCTCTTCCATGGGCTTGAGCAGCGCCCGCTGCACCCCGCTGCGGCTCACGTCCAGGCCGATCAGATTGCCCGAGCTGGCGATCTTGTCCACCTCGTCCACGTAGACGATGCCGTACTGGGCCAGCTCGATGTCATCATCAGCCTCGTGCACCAGGTCGCGCACCAAATCCTCAACGTCTCCGCCCACATAGCCGGTCTCGCTGAACTTGGTGGCATCGCCCTTGACAAAGGGCACCCCCAGCTTGGCCGCGATCAGCTTGACCAGATAGGTCTTGCCCACCCCGGTGGGGCCCATCAATAGAATGTTGTTTTTAATCAGGCCCACGCCGTCGGCCGGGTCGCTGGCGCCGCCGCGCTTGCTCAGGTACTTGGCCCGGTTGAAGTGGGTGCAGATCTTGGTGGCCAACACCGCCTTGGCCTCCTCCTGGCGCACGATGTACTGGTCCAGATAGGCCACCAGCTCCTCGGGGCGCATGTCAAAGTTGATGCGCGACCAGACGCCGTCCTCACCGTCTTCGCAGTCCACGTCCGGCAAGGGGCAGAAGCCCGGGCTGGCCTGTTTGGCCTTTTGGGAGTATTTCTTGGACAGGTAGTCGGAGAGTTGCCGCTCCATCTGCTTCTGGTCCGGCATGCTTCGCTCGCTGCTGTCGCTGTTTCTGGGAGTCTCTTTCAAAGCTCACCTGCCTTGTGCAAAGTTTTGGACCCAGGCCTCCCGAAAATAAAATGGTGGACGGGTCCTCATATTTCCAATATAAGATTGCCGCGAGCCATGCGCAAGGAGCCTTGCGCGGGTAAGTTTTTATCCAACTTTGCCCTTGCAGGATCAATGGTTTACTGTCATACTCCATTGATTAGCCACCTGTCCAAATTGCAGGACGCGGAAGAGCCTTAGGTGCATGGCTGTTGCCGGGCCGGGCAGAGTGGGGTATATATTTGCGCACTCATTGCTGGCGTAGCTCAACTGGCAGAGCATCTGATTTGTAATCAGAAGGTTGCGGGTTCAAGTCCCATCGCCAGCTCCAGCTAAACGGAGCGGCTAGCGGGGCGGGGCCAGAGCCTTTTCCCAAAACCAGCCGCTTTGAGGCGAAAAAGGCCGCCGTTTGGGCCGGCCCGGCCGGACCCAACAGGAGACCTGCTGACTATTGCGGGCGGGTGTATTTGGCGGTGGTTGGTAAGAGGGCCTGGGCGAAGGCCTTAGATAGCGTGAACTGGTGAGGTTCCCGAGTGGTCAAAGGGAGCAGACTGTAAATCTGCCGGCTACGCCTTCGGAGGTTCGAATCCTCCCCTCACCACCAAAAAGACATTACGCCGGTCCTTATAAAGTGGCCGGGCTTAAACCAGGCGAGGTAGAGACAAGCCCACGTAGCTCAGCAGGTAGAGCACTTCCTTGGTAAGGAAGAGGTTCACCGGTTCAAGCCCGGTCGTGGGCTCCAATAAATTTCAGTTGAGGGCGGCGGGCAAGGCAAACCCCGGCTGCCAAGAACTTTAACTCCACAAGGAGTGTCGTCATGGCCAAGGAGAAATTTGAGCGGACAAAGCCGCATTGTAACGTAGGCACGATTGGTCACATCGACCACGGCAAGACGACCTTGACGGCCGCGATCA
>JANQFN010000090.1 GCA_028277825.1 Desulfarculaceae bacterium | reverse complement strand
TAGTGAGTACATCGAGCAAAGCGGCGATCAGGGCCTGCGGGAGGTGCTCACCTTTTACAAATGCTACCGGGCGGTGGTGCGGGCCAAGGTGTTCGGCTTCATGTACCAGGACCCGGAGGTGGAGACCGGCGAGCGCTTCCGGGACCTGGACTTGGCGCGGGCCTATTGGCGCCTGGCCGCGGCCTACGCCGGAAGTGAACCGCCTTATTATTTGGTCTGCCTTATGGGCCGGATGGGCACCGGCAAGAGCCATTTGGCCCGGGCCCTCTCCCGGGACAGCGGCTGGCCGCACCTCAGCTCCGATGAGCTGCGTAAACAGCAGGCCGGCCTGGCACCGGAGGAGCGCAGCTACGACGCCTGGGGCCAGGGCCTCTACGGGCCCGAGACCACCCAGGCCACCTACCAGAGGCTTTGGGAAGCGGCACGGGAGCAAACGGCCATGGGGGCCAGCGTCGTGGTGGACGCATCCTTTCGTGAGGACCTCTGGCGGCGGCGCTTTTTGGACTTGGCCGCCGAGACCGGGGCCGGGATTTTGTTTGTGGAGGTGACCGCCTCGCCGGAAGTGGTGATCAAACGCCTGACCCAGCGGGAAAAGGCGGGATCTGACGCCAGCGACGGCCGCCGTGAGCTGCTGGCGGCTCAGGCCGCGGCCTGGCAGGAGCCCTCGTCGCTGGTGGCGGAGAACATGATCAATCTGGACGGCGCGGATGCAGTGGGCGAAAATGTGGCCATGGTGATGGCCCGACTCAAGGAAATGGGCCTGGAACAGACGGACGGGAAGGGATAGCCATGAACTGGCTGGAGCGGCAGCAGGACCGGCTCAAGGCGGCGCGGGGCGAAAAACCGGCGGACTTGGTCTTCAGCAGCGGCCGGGTGGTCAATGTGTTCAACGGCCGCATCGAGCGGGTTTCAGTGGCGGTGCACCGGGGCCGCGTGGTGGGCCTGGGCGATTACCAGGGCAAAAACGAAGTCAAGCTGGGTGGGGCCTATTTGGCCCCGGCCTTTATCGAGGGCCACATCCACGTGGAGTCCACTCTCCTGGCCCCGGCGGAGCTGGCCCGGCTCATGGTCCCCCATGGCACCGCCGCCCTGGTGGGCGATCCGCACGAGATCGGCAACGTCATGGGCATCCCCGGCGTGGAGGCCATGCTGGCCGCCAGCCGGAACCTGCCCATGACCTTCTACTTCATGGCGCCCTCCTGTGTGCCGGCCACGCCTCTGGAGGACTCCGGCGCGGACCTGGAGGCGGCCGACCTGAGCCGCCTGGCCCGTCACCGCCGGGTCCTGGGCCTGGCCGAGATGATGAACTTCCCCGGCGCGGCCGGCGGCGACCCCGGGGTGTTGGCCAAGCTGCACGCCTTCCGCTACCGGCCCCGGGACGGGCACGCCCCGCTTGTCAGCGGCAAGGAGCTGAACGCATACATCGCCGCCGGGCCCCAGAGTGAACACGAGGCCACGCTCTACGGCGAAGGGGCCGAGAAGCTGGCCCGGGGCATGTGGCTGATGATCCGCCAGGGCACCAGTGCCAAGAACCTGGCCGCGCTCTTGCCCCTGGTCAACTCCAAGACCGAACGGCGCTGCCTGCTGGTCTCCGTCGACGTGCAGGCCGATACCCTTTATGAGCGGGGGCATCTGGACCACCTGCTCAAGCTGGCCGTGGCCCAGGGGCTCAATCCGGTCACCGCGCTGCGCCTGGTGACCCTCAATCCGGCGCGGCGCTTCGGCCTGGCCGGCCGTGGGGGCCTGGCCCCGGGCTACCGGGCCGACCTGGTGGTACTGGAGGACCTCAAGGATTTCGCCGTGCGCCAGGTATATAACGCCGGTCGCTTGGTGGCCCAGGAGGGTAAGTGTCTGCACCCTTGCGATACCGCCTTCCCGCCCGGGGCCCGGGATAGCATGCGGGTGGCGCCGCTCAAGGCCGGCAGCTTTCGCCGCAAGGTGGCAGGGCCCAGGGTGCGCGTCATCGGCCTGATTCCCGACCAGCTCATCACCGAGCATTTGGTGCAAAAGACCCCCCAGAGCAAGGGCTGGCTGGCCGCCTCGGCCAAGCGGGACCTGGCGCGCATCGCGGTGGTGGAGCGCCACCACGCCTCCGGCCGGGTGGGGTTGGGCCTGGTCAAGGGTCTGGGTCTCAGGGCCGGGGCCTTGGCCAGCACCGTGGCGCATGACAGCCACAACCTGATGGTGGTGGGCATGGATGAGCGCTCCATGCTCACCGCGGCGCGGCATTTGATCAAGACCGGCGGCGGCTGGGCCGTGGCCCGGGGCGAAAAGGTGCTGGCCGATCTGCCCTTGCCCCTGGGCGGCCTGATGAGCGACCGGCCCACGACCGAGGTGCTGTCCGGCCTCAGGAAACTGGAAGCCGCCTGCACCAAAGTCTGCGACCTGGCCGATCCCTTCATGCCCATATCGTTTTTGGCCCTGCCGGTGATCCCCCATCTCAAGATCAGCGACCGGGGGCTGATCGACGTGGACGCCTTTGAGCCGGTGGGCCTTTTCGTGGGTTAGTGGCACGGCCAAGCCTCATAGCCCGGCTGCTGGCCAAGGATGCGGCCACGGCCAAGCAGGTCTTGGCCGCCGCTCCCGGGGAGTTGCCCCCTCCGGGGCCCCGGCAATTAAAAGGCCTGATTCATCTAGCCGCCCAGGGCGAGGCCTCTGCTCCCCGGGCGGCCCGCTGGCTGCTCACCGCCTGGCGTTTAAATGATGCCGCCGCGCTGCCTCTTATCCTACAGGCCCTGGCCGAGACCAAGGCACCCGCCTTGGAGGCCGCCGGTGGCTGGCTGTTCTGGCCGCCGGCTGACGACGAATTGCCCCTGCGGAGGCAGCTCTGCCAACATG